>NZ_JBMIRS010000253.1:0-3606 GCF_049198005.1 Paracidovorax sp. MALMAid1276
CCCATGCGGCGCATCCGAGGCATCCACTCATCCCGATTGCGCTCCAACGCGATCCCCTGCGAGATCGTAAACACGTTCTCAGGGGTGTGGGGAAATCACTCTGCCGCCGCCGCAGGGTGAGGAAACGGCACGCCCTGGGTGCCGTCCACCCACGGGGGCAGCTTGTGCATCACGCTGTTGAACAGGGCACTGGCCTGCCACCGGGCCAGCCAGGCCTGCAGCTCTGGCCAGGGCTGGGCCGTCCAACAGGTGGCGTCGATGCCCGCAAATTGCCGCACGAAAGGCGCTGTCGCCATGTCGGCAAGGGATGCCTGAGGGCCATATAGATACGGATACGCCTGCCCTGCCAACTGGGCTTCCAGCGTCTGAAGCCACTGCACTGCCACGGTGCACGCGGTTGCGGCATCGCTATCGGGGTAGCGGCTCGGGTATTTGCACCGGTCCAGCGCCTGCTTGAACGGGCCGTCGCACTCGGCGATCAGTGCCAGCATGTCCTGCATGCTCCCGTCGCGCGGCGTGAGCCAGCCTTCGGGGTCGTGCTGCCGCAGGGCCCACAGCATGATGTCCAGGCTCTGCTCCAGCACTTCGCCACCGGGCAGCACCAGCACCGGCACCGTGGCCTTGGGGGACGCCTGCAGCAGGCCCTCGGGCTTGTTCCTCAGCACGACTTCGCGCAGCTCGCAGGCCTGGCCGCTCACGGCCAAGGCCAGCCGGGCGCGCATGGCGTAGGGGCAGCGGCGGAAGGAGTAGAGAACGGGCAGGGTGGTCATGCCTTGCTGGTTGCTCATGGCTTGCTGGCTGTAGATAGCTTGCGCGTTGCGCCGGGTTGCTGCGCACCCAGGTGGTCCTCGCCACGCCGGGCGGCCAGCTGCATCTGGCGCTCGCGTTCGGCCAGGGCGCGCTCCTGCTCGGGCGTGCGCGTGCCGTGGCAATACGGGCAGCTCACGCCCTGCACATAGTGTGGGTGCGCCCGCTCGGCCGCGCCCAGCGGCATGCGGCAGGATCGGCACAGCTGGTGGTGCCCCGGTGCCAGACCATGGCCCACCGACACGCGTTCGTCGAACACGAAGCAGTCGCCCTGCCAGCGGCTGTCTTCTACAGGCACGGTTTCCAGGTATTTGAGGATGCCGCCTTCGAGGTGGTACACCTCGCCAAAGCCTTGCGACTTGAGCAGGGCGGTGGATTTTTCGCACCGGATGCCCCCCGTGCAGAACATCGCCACGCGGGGCTTGCCGGCCAGCACGCCGCCGGGCTGCTGTTCGCGTTCCACCCAGGCCGGGAACTCGGCGAAGTTCTTCGTATGCGGGTTGATGGCGCGTTCAAAGGTGCCGATGCCCACTTCATAGTCATTGCGCGTGTCCACCACCACCACGCCGGGGTCGTCGATGAGTGCGTTCCAGTCTTCGGGCTTCACATAGGTGCCGGCATTGCGCGCGGGGTTCAGCCCCGGCACGCCCAGGGTGACGATCTCGCGCTTGAGGCGCACGCGCATGCGGTAGAAGGGCTGGCGCTCGCCCAGCGCTTGCTTGTGCTGCAGGGCCGCAAACCGTGCATCGCTGCGCAGCCAGGCCAGCACGGCATGCACATCAGCGGGCGCCCCGGCGATGGTGCCGTTGATGCCCTCGGGCGCGAGCAGCAGCATGCCGCGCACGTTTTTCTCATCGCACAGGGCCTGCAGTGGCGCGCGCAGGGCGGCGCAGTCGGGCAGATCGACGAACTGGTAGAGGGCGGCGGTGAGGTAGCTGGGCGTGACCGAGTCCACGAAACAGTGCAAAAAGCGATGGGGAGGGGGCTGATGATAGCGGTCACTTTTCGTTACGATGTCGGGTACCAACGCTGCGTCCCAAGGTATCTCATATGGCCCAGGAATCCACAGTCAACCTGTTTCGACGGCTGGAGCAGCTCAACGGCATCGGGGCGGCGCTCTCGCGCGAGCGCGACATCGACCGGCTGCTGGAAAACATCCTCGAAGCCGCCAAGGCCATCACCGGCGCGGACGGCGGTACGCTCTACAGCGTGACGGAAGACGGCAGCGCACTCAAGTTCGAGATCCTGCGCACCGACTCGCTGGGCATTCGCCTGGGCGGCACCACCGGCAAGCCGATCGATTTTCCGCACCTGCCGCTGCGCCATCCCGATGGCGCGCCCAACGACTCGCTGGTGGCCGCCTATGCCGCCATCCACGACAGCACGGTGAACATTGCCGATGCCTACAGCGCCGAAGGCTTCGACTTTTCGGGCACTCGCGCCTTTGACGGGCGCACGGGCTACCGGTCGCAGTCGTTCCTCACCGTGCCCATGAAGAACCACGACCACGAGCTGATCGGCGTGCTGCAGCTCATCAACGCGCGGCACTGGGAGACGGGCGAAGTCACCACGTTCTCCGAGGCCGACAAGGGCCTGGCCGAGTCGCTGGCCTCGCAGGCCGCCATCGCGCTGACCAACCGGCTGCTCATCACCCAGCTCGAGCGCCTTTTCGAGTCGTTCGTGAACCTCATCAACCTGGCCATCGACGAAAAGTCGCCCTACACCGGCGGGCACTGCCAAAGGGTGCCCGCGCTCACCATGATGCTGGCCGAGGCAGCCCATGCGACCGACGCAGGGCCGCTGGCTGGCTTTGCGATGAGCGACCGCGACCGCTACGAACTGAAGATGGCGGGCATGCTGCACGACTGCGGCAAGATCACCACGCCCGTGCATGTGGTGGACAAGGCCACCAAGCTGCAGACCATCTACGACCGCATCGGACTGGTCGACACGCGCTTTGAGGTGTTGAAGCGCGACGCCGAGCTGGCCGCCCTGCGCCGCCAGCTGGCGCTGCGCCCCGTGGTGGACGCGCGTGCCGAGGGCCAGGAGCTGCAGGCGCTGCAGCACGAGATCCACGCACTGGAGGAAGACCGCGAGTTTCTGCGCCGCTGCAACACCGGCACCGAAGCCATGCGCCCCGAGGACCAGCAGCGCGTGCGCGACATCGCCGCCATGCGCCACTGGCGCAACCCCCAGGGCGTGCAGACCAGCTTTCTCACGGCCGAAGAGGTGGAGAACCTCACCATCCGCTCCGGCACGCTCACGCAGGCAGAGCGCGACGTGATCAACCACCACATTGTGGCCACCATCAAGATGCTGGAGACGCTGCCCTGGCCGCGCCACTTGAAGAACGTGCCCGAGTACGCGGGCGGCCACCACGAGCGCATGGATGGCAAGGGCTACCCGCGCGGCCTCACGCGCGAACAGATGTCGGTGCAGGCCCGCATGATGGGCATCGCCGACATCTTCGAAGCCCTCACCGCGGCCGACCGGCCCTACAAGCGGGGCATGCCGCTGTCGCAGGCCCTGGCCATCATGCGCAAGATGCGCGACAACGGCCATATCGACCCCGACCTGTTCGAGGTGTTCGTGCGAGAGGGCGTGTACCTGCGCTATGCGCAGGAATTCCTGGAGGCCGGGCAGGTGGACGCGGTGGACATCGCTGCGCTCGGCTTCGCCTGACGGGAGTGCTTTAGAACGTGTTTACGATCTCCCAGGGGATCGCGTTGGAGCGCAATCGGGATGAGTGGATGCCTCGGATGCGCCGCATGGGCTCGTGCCCATGCAAGCAGCCGGGGC
>NZ_JBMIRS010000254.1:0-5006 GCF_049198005.1 Paracidovorax sp. MALMAid1276
TGCTCGCCCGCGCGGGCCGCTTCCACGGCGGCATTGAGCGCGAGGATGTTGGTCTGGAAGGCGATGCCGTCGATGACGCCGATGATGTCGTTGATCTTGCGCGACGCCGCGTTGATCTGGTCCATGGTGCTGACGACGTTGCCCACCACGGTGCCGCCATGCTGCGCCACGCTGGAGGCCTGCGCCACCAGCTGGTTGGCCTGGCGCGCGGCGTCGGCGTTCTGGCGCACGGTTTCGGTCAGCTGCTGCATCGAGGCGGACGTTTGCTGCAGGCTCGATGCCGTGAGTTCGGTGCGTCCGCTCAGGTCGTGGTTGCCGGTGGCGATCTCCTCGGCCGCCACGCGCACCGAGCTGCTGGCGTCGCGGATCTGCGCAAGCACGCCGGAGAGCTTGCCGGCAAAGCTGTTGAAGCTGGCGGCGATCTGCGCGAGCTCGTCCTCGCCCTGCGCGTCGATGCGGCGCGACAGATCGCCGTCGCCCGCGCCGATCTCATGCATGGCATCACGCACCTGCGTCAGCCGCCGCAGCCGCTGCGACAGGATGCCCGCCAGAACGACCAGCGCCACCAGCAGCACAACGATGCCTGCGCCCAGGGAGACCTGCAGCATGGTGGTGATGGCCTGCAACGCCTCGCCACGGTCCATGGCAATGGCCAGCAGCCAGGGCGTTCCGGTGACCGGTGCCACCGTGAGCAGCATGGCGCGGCCCTGCAGGTCCAGCGCCGAGAGATCGGCCCGCTTGGCCATGTCGGCAAGGCCTGCCGCAGTGAGCGCAGGCGAGATGTCGGTGGCGGGCTTCAGGGCCAGCTTCACATCGGGGTGGGCGATGATGCCGCCATCGCTCCCCACCAGAAACGCGTAGCTCGACGCAGTGGGCTTGATGGACGCAACGTTGGCCACCACCGCCGCAAGCGACACGTCGCCCGCCATCACCGCCTTGACGCTGCCACCTTCACGTGCGGCCCGGGCAAACGTCACCACCAGCCCTGCCCCGCCCGCGTCGGCATAGGGCGCGGTCAGCACCGAGCCCTCGGCTGCGGCCGCCTGCTTGTACCAGGGGCGCGCGGTGGGGTCGTAGTCGGGTGGCAGGTTTTGCGGCTCCGAGAACACGGTGCGCTTGTCTGCATAGCCGAAATAGGTGGTGTGGAAATTGCCGGCCTTGGCCAGCATGTTGAGCGGCTTGGCCGCGTCGGCGTCTGCCAGCGCCGCCGCCGCAGACTCGACCACCAGGGCCTTGCTGCGTGCCCAGTCGCGCAGGGCTTCGATGTGGCTGCGGGCCAGCGCCTGCGACTGCGCGTTGAGCGATGCGTAGGCCTGGGCGCGGGCCGTAAGGTAGTTGGCCACCGTGAGGGCCAGCAGACCGGCCACCAGGCAGGCCACGGAGACCAGCAGGATCTGGCCCTTGAGCGTCTTCAGCAGCGACATGGCGTTCCCTTCCATGGCGCCCGCCAGGTGGCAGGCGTATGGCCATGCTACATCCGGTTACCGGTGGTGCGCCAGGGGGGCGTCATGGAACACGCCCATAAAAGAACAGCCACGGCAGGGGCGTGCCGTGGCTGCGGTGCGGGCGAATGGGGGGAGCGGGGGGCGGCGCGCTGTGACAAGCGCCGCAGGTCAGCGCTCGGCCTTGGTGTCGCTGAAGCGGCCGTAGCTTTGCAGGCGCTCGTAGCGGCGCTCCAGCAGGTCCTTCACCTTCAGGTCCGCCACCTGGCGGAAGGCGTCGCCCAGGGCGCGCTTGAGGAAGGCAGCCATCTGCTTGTGGTCGCGGTGGCCGCCACCCACGGGCTCGTTCACGATCTTGTCCACCAGGCCCAGGGCCTTGAGGCGGTGGGCCGTGATGCCCAGGGCGTCGGCCGCTTCCTGCGCCTTGTCGCTGGTCTTCCAGAGGATGGAGGCGCAGCCCTCGGGGCTGATGACGGAGTAGATGGCGTACTGCAGCATCACCACCTGGTCGGCCACGCTGATGGCCAGTGCGCCGCCCGATCCGCCCTCGCCGATGATGGTGGTGATGATGGGCACTTCAAGCTGCGCCATCTCGAAGATGTTGCGGCCGATGGCCTCGGACTGGCCGCGCTCCTCGGCGTCGATGCCGGGGTAGGCGCCGGGCGTGTCCACAAAGGTGAACACGGGCAGCTTGAACTTCTCGGCGGTCTTCATCAGGCGCAGGGCCTTGCGGTAGCCCTCGGGCTTGCTCATGCCGAAGTTGCGCATGGCGCGCTCCTTGGTGTCGCGTCCCTTCTGGTGGCCGATGACCATGCAGGCATGGCCGTTGAAACGCGCGAGGCCACCCACGATGGACTGATCGTCCGCGTAGTGGCGGTCGCCATGGAGCTCGACAAAGTCGGTGAAGATGTCGCGCACGTAGTCGAGCGTGTAAGGGCGCTCGGGGTGGCGGGCAATCTTGGTGATCTGCCAGGGGCTCAGCTCGCTGTAGATGTCCTTGGTGAGCTGCTGGCTCTTCTTGCTGAGCTGGTCGATCTCTTCCGAGATGTCGACAGCGCTCTCGGTCTGCACGTAGCGCAGTTCTTCAATTTTGGATTCGAGCTCGGCAATGGGCTGCTCGAAATCCAGAAAGGTTTTTTTCGCCAACGTTGTTCTCCTTGGGGCTCGCGCCGGGGCGGCTGCCACGATGAATGGCCCGCACTGTAACCGACGGTTAACGATGATGGTTCAAACGCGTCAGGGTGCCATCAGTAAGTGACCGGCTGCGGGTCGAGCGACCGCCAAATATACCAAGTCGCCACACTGCACCAGGGCTTCCAGGCCTCGGCCACCTCGCGGGCATCGCTGCGGCTTACGGGGTCGCCCGAGAAGTAGTTGTGGCTGATGCCCGCGATCAGCCCCGGGTCGTCCAGGGGCAGCACATTGGGCCGCATCAGGTAGAAGATGAGGAACATCTCGGCCGTCCACCGGCCAATGCCCCGAATGGCCACCAGCTCGGCAATGATGGCCTCGTCGTCCATCGCCGCCCAGTCCTTCACATGCAGCTTGCCGCTTTCAAAGTGCATGGCCAGGTCGACCAGGTAGTCGACCTTGCGGGCTGACAGACCGGCCGCACGCATGTCGTCGATCTTGAGCTTGAGCACGCTGGCCGGCTTCATGCCGCGCGGCAGGAGCAGCACAAAACGCTCCCACACGGCTTGCGCGGCCGCCACGGACACTTGCTGGCCCACGATGGAACGCGCGAGCGTGACAAACGCATCGCCACGGGTTTGTAGCGCAGCGTCGCCAAACTGCGGTATCAAGCGCTTCATCACCCGGTCTTTTTTCACCAGGTGCTTGCAGGCCTCCGACCAGTAGTCGGGCGTGGCCAGCACCAGCGCGGGGTTGGCGGCATCCACCGCTATCTTTTTAGTAGCTGCCACCGCTTACCTCATAAGCGCTAGAGGCCAATTTGGCTCAAAAACCGGCATCATTGCGCGGCTTCCCAGGTCGTGCCTGTGGCGGAATCCTTGAGCACGATGCCCTTGGCCAGCAGCGCCTGGCGGATGCGGTCGGCCTCGGCGAAGTTCTTGGCAGCCTTGGCGGCGGCGCGGGCGGCGATCTGCGCCTCTATGTCGGATTCGTCCACGCCGGTCGCTCCGGCCTGCAGGAAGGCCTTGGGATCCCCTTGCAAGATGCCGATGCAGCCGCCCAACGCCTTGAGCAGCCCCGCCAGCTCGGCCGAGCGGGTCTTGTTGACCTCGCCCGCCAGCTCGAACAGCACGGCCACGGCCTCGGGCGTGCCGAAGTCTTCGTCCATCGCGGCCTTGAAGCGGGCGGCGTGCGGCTGGGTCCAGTCGATGGCGGCAACTTCGGCCGGGGCCACCAGGCTCAGCGCCGTGTACAGGCGCTTCAGGGCCTGGCGGGCGTCGTCCAGGTGCGCGTCGCTGTAGTTCAGCGCACTGCGGTAATGGGCGCGCACCATGAAGAAGCGCAGGGTCTCGGCGTCATAGCTCTTGAGCACGTCGCGGATGGTGAAGAAATTGCCCAGGCTCTTGGACATCTTTTCGTTGTCCACGCGCACAAAGCCGTTGTGCACCCAGAACCGGGCCAGGGGCTTGCCCGTGGCGCCTTCGCTCTGGGCGATTTCGTTCTCGTGGTGAGGGAACTGCAGGTCGGCACCGCCGCCGTGGATGTCGAACGACTCGCCCAACGTGGCGCAGCTCATGGCCGAGCACTCGATGTGCCAGCCGGGGCGGCCGGAGCCGAATTCGCTGCTCCACTGGGCGTCCTTCGGCTCCTCGGGCTTGGAGGCCTTCCACAGCACAAAGTCGAGCGGGTCTTCCTTGCCGTCCAGCACGGCCACGCGTTCGCCTGCGCGCAGCTCATCCAGTGACTTGCCCGAAAGCTTGCCGTAGCCCTCGAACTTGCGCACCGAGTAGTTCACGTCGCCGTTGCTGGCACGGTAGGCCAGGCCTTTGCCTTCGAGTTGGCCGATCAGCGAGAGCATCTGCGGCACGTACTCGGTGGCGCGCGGCTCCAGCGTGGGTGGCTCGATGCCCAGCAGGCCGATGTCGTGGTGCATCGCCGCAATCATCTCGTCGGTGAGCTGGCGGATGGTGATGCCGCGCTCCAGCGCGCGCTTGATGATCTTGTCGTCGATGTCGGTGATGTTGCGCACGTACGTGACCTTCAGGCCACTGGCCTTGAGCCAGCGCTGCACCACGTCAAACGCCATCATCATGCGGGCGTGGCCGATGTGGCACAGGTCATAGATGGTCATGCCGCACACATACATGCGTACATGTGAGGGTTCGAGCGGGGAAAAGTCCTCCAACGCACGCGAAAGCGTGTTGTAGATGCGCAAGCTCATGGGGATAACAGTCAGGGGGATGGGGTGGGTGGGTGACAACAAAGTGCACCCGGCAGCAGGGGGCCTGGAACAGGATTTCAGAGCCCTCGGCGGGGGTTGGCCCGGCAGGGGGCCTCTAGGAGTCTGCGCGGCAGAAGGAGCATCGGCTGCAACGCACGATAAACCGGTCTCGCGCGGTACCACCGCCTGCGCCCAGGGGGCCACCCTGGGCT
>NZ_JBMIRS010000255.1:0-24076 GCF_049198005.1 Paracidovorax sp. MALMAid1276
GCCCAGGGTGGCCCCCTGGGCGCAGGCGGTAGTGCCGCACGAGACCGGTTTATCGTGCGTTGCAGCCGATGCTCCTTCTGCCGCGCGGACTCCTAGGCGTGCAGCACGACCGCTGCGTCGGCCATCTGCGCATCCACCCAGCCGGCGTATTCGGCCGAGGCCTGCGCCGGCTGCACCACCAGCTGCGGCAGCGTGTAGGGGTGCTGGGCCCGCAGCAGTGCCAGCAGGGCCGGAACCGCCCTGGGCATGGTCTTGCACAGCACCCTCACCTCGCGGTCTTCCTGCAGCGCACCCTGCCAGCGGAAGTACGCGGTGATGGGCTCCACCTGCACGCAGGCGGCCAGACGCGCCTGCAGCACGGCCTGCGCCAGTCGGCGGGCCTCGGCCTCGGTGGCCACGGTGGTCGTGACCAGTTGGATCTCGCGGACGGCGGTGGGCTCGGTCATGCGCTGCTCCCGGGAGCTGTAGGGCTGCGCAGTCTGCCACAGGCAAAGGGCCAGGACCATTGGGGACAACGCAAGCGGCCAACTCCTATTTCGATAGCGATAACTCCTTTTGTATAAAGCGCAAAAGCCCTTTTTTGGCGAATAATTTTGGCCCGCATTTTCCTACAGCCATGCGGGAACTCCGCCTTTAGCACTCGATCAGAGAGAGTGCTAATATTGCTGGCTTAGAGGAAAGGATTCCTGGAATGAACATTCAATCTGGAACCGCAACGACCACCCTGGCGCCCGCCAACCCCTGGGCGCTGGTTCCCCCGTTGGGCAATCTGGACGCCTACATTTCGGCCGTCAACCGCCTGCCCCTGCTCACCCACGAGGAAGAGCAGACCTACGCACGCCAGCTCAAGGACTCGCACGACCTGGATGCCGCCGGTCGGCTGGTGATGTCGCACCTGCGCCTGGTGGTGTCCATTTCCCGCCAGTACCTCGGCTACGGCCTGCCCCATGGCGACCTCATCCAGGAAGGCAATGTGGGCCTGATGAAGGCCGTCAAGCGCTTCGATCCCGACCAGGGCGTGCGGCTGGTGAGCTACGCCATGCACTGGATCAAGGCCGAGATCCATGAATACATTCTGAAGAACTGGCGCATGGTGAAGGTGGCCACCACCAAGGCGCAGCGCAAGCTGTTCTTCAACCTGCGCTCGATGAAGCAAGGCTTCAAGGCCGACGCGGCTGCCTCCGACGCGGCCACGCACCGCGACACGCTGTCCGACCACGAGATCGATGCTGTGGCCGCGCAACTGAACGTGAAGCGCGAGGAAGTCATCGAGATGGAAACCCGCATGGCTGGCGGCGATGTGCTGCTGGACCCTGCGCCTTCGGACGACGGTGAGCAGGCCTTCGGGCCCATCGCTTACCTGGCGGACGCCTCGCACGAGCCCACGTCCATGATCGAGTCGCGCCAGCGCGATGCACTGGCCACCGATGGCATTGCCACCGCGCTGGACAGCCTGGACGAGCGCAGCCGCCGCATCGTGGAAGAGCGCTGGCTGAAGGTGAACGACGACGGCAGCGGCGGCATGACCTTGCACGAGCTGGCCGCCGTGTATGGCGTGAGCGCCGAGCGCATCCGCCAGATCGAGGTGGCGGCGATGAAGAAGATGAAGAAGGCGCTGGCCGAGTACGCCTGAGCCCACGCCAGGGGGCGTTAACATGCCCCCCGTGCAGAAGTTGCCGTGCAGGCCCCAGTTCTGGGGCCTGCTTCATTTTGGCCCGTACATCTTTGGAGGAGATCCATCCATGAACCGCCCATCATCCCGCCCTTCCCCCCGCTCCCCCCGCGCCAACACCGCCCGCCTCTCGCGCCGCGCTGCCGTGCTGGTGGCGCTGGCCGCCGCGTCGCCCTGGGCGCTGGCCCAGAGCTCCTCGCGCCCCTCTGCCGCAGCGGCCGCAGCCGCCGTGGCGGCCGACTGGCCCAGCAAGCCCCTCAAGATCATCGTGGGCTTTCCTGCGGGCTCCTCGCCCGACCTGACGGCGCGCACCTTCTCGGAGCCGCTGTCCAAGGCCCTGGGCCAGCCCGTGATCGTCGAAAACAAGGTGGGTGCGGGTGGCAACATCGGCGCCGATGCCGTGGCCAAGGCCCGCGATGACCACACCATCGGGCTGATGATCAATGGCAACATGACCATTGCCAAGATACTGAACCCGGCCGTGCCCTACGACCCGCTCAAGGACCTGGCCCCGCTCAGCCTGATCGGCACCTCGCCCCTGGTGCTGACCGCGCCGGTGAGCCAGCCCGGCGTGCCTGCCAACACCGATGCGCGCGACTTCTTCGTGGCCGCCCGCAACGCCGGCGACAAGTGGAGCTATGGCACGCCCGGCGTGGGCACGGTGGGCCACATCGGCACCGAGCTGCTCAAGTCGCGCAGCAACATCAACCCGGTGCACGTGCCCTACCCGGGCTACCCCCAAGTGGCCACCGCCATCCTGGGTGGCCAGCTGCAGATGGCGCTGATGCCGCCAGCGCTGGCGCAGGCCCAGGTGCGCGCCGGCAAGCTGCGCGCCATCGGCGTGACGTCCGCAGGCCGCAGCCCACTGGCGCCCGACATTCCCAGCCTGTCCGAAGCCGGTATCCGCGGCTTTGACCTGGAGATCTGGAACGCTTTTGCGGCACCGTCCACCATGCCCAAGCCCATCCAGGCCAAGCTCGCTGCGCTGATCGGCGAAATCGCCCGCAGCCAGGACGTGCGGGGCAAGCTGTTCCAGCAGGGCTGGCAGGTGGCCGGCACCTCGCCCGAGGGCCTGGCCAACCGCATCAAGGCCGACACCAGCCTGCTGGGCGGCGTGATCGCGATGCGCGGCATCAAGGCCGAGTAAGCATCCTCCCCAAGCGGCGCGCGCAGGGGCGCAGCGCCCTGAAACCGGGCCGGTCAGCGAGACGGGCCCGGTTTTTTTGCGTGCTCGGTGTGCGGGCCGGGCCTCCGCCGGTTCAGCCGGCTTCGGCCAGCAGGGCCTTCACGTCGGCCGCAAGTGCCTGCGCGCCGCTGCCGTAGCGGTTGTACACGCGCAGCCGGCCGGCCGTGTCGTACACGTAGCTGCCGGCCGAGTGGTCCATGGTGTAGCTGGTGGGCGTCTTGCCGTCCACCTTCTTGTAGTAGATCTTGAAGTCCTTGGCGACGGCTGCGAGCTCTTCGGGCGAGCCGCGCAGGGCGAGAAAGCCCGGGTCGAAGTTGGTCATGTAGGCCTTGAGCACTTCGGGGGTGTCGCGCTCCGGGTCCACCGTCACGAAGATGCCCTGCAGACGGTCGCCGTCCTTGCCCAGCATCTGCTTGACCTCGGCCAGCTCCTGCAGGGCGGTGGGGCACACGTCAGGGCACTGCGTGAAGCCAAAGAACACCACCACCACCTTGCCCGCAAAGTCCTTGATGCTGCGCTGCTGGCCGTTGTGGTCGGTGAGCGGAAAGTCCCTGGCGTATTCGGCGCCTGTGATGTCCACGCCCCGAAACTCGGGCTTCTTCTTGTCAGAACAAGCACTAAAAAAGCCCGCAGCGCTTATAGATAAAGCGCTGACAGCTATCGTTTTAAGAGCGTTTCTTTTGAGCATGGGTCACAGCACGTAGTGGTCCACCAACAAGGCCGCAAACAGCAGGCTCAGGTGGATGAGTGAGAAGCGGAAGGTCTTGCGCGCCAGCGCATCCGAATAGTTGCGCCACAGCGCAAAGCCGTAGCCGCAAAAGCCCAGGCTGAGCGCCACCGCTGCGGCGAGGTAGATCCATGAGCTCATGCCGTAAACAAACGGCATGAGGCAGCCCGCGAACAGGATCAGCGTGTACAGGAACACCTGCAGCCGCGTGAACTCGTTGCCGTGCGTGACGGGCAGCATGGGCAGGCCGGACTTGCGGTAGTCCTCCACACGGTACAGCGCCAGCGCCCAGAAGTGCGGCGGCGTCCACAGGAAGATGATGAGGAACAGGATCAGCGCCTCGGGCCCCACATCGCCCGTCATGGCGGCCCAGCCCAGCACGGGCGGCATGGCGCCCGAAGCCCCGCCGATCACGATGTTCTGCGGCGTGAGCGGCTTCAGGATCACGGTGTAGACCACCGCATAGCCCACGAAGGTGGCGAAGGTGAGCCACATGGTGAGCGGGTTGACCCAGAAGTACAGCAGGGCCGAGCCCGCTGCGCAGAGCACGGCCGAGAACAGCAGCGTCTGCGCGTTGGACAGCTCGCCCTTGGCCGTGGGGCGCCAGGCGGTGCGCTTCATCTTGGCGTCGATGCCCTGCTCCACGATGCAGTTGAAGGCTGCAGCGGCGCCTGCCACCAGCCACACGCCCACGCAGGCCAGCGCCATCAGCGTGAGTTGTGCCGCATTCGGCATGCCGGGCACGGCCAGCACCATGCCGATCAATGCGCAGAACACGATGAGCTGCACCACGCGCGGCTTGGTCAGCGCGTAGAACTGCCGCAGGCGGGACGGCGGGGCAACCAGGGCGGGGGCAACACTCATGCAGACACTCTCGATGCGCCGTGCGGCGCGGAAATCTCTTGGGGCGACTGAGCCGTGCGGCTGGCGACCAGAGCCCAGGTCAGCACCATGACCATGGCAGCCGCGCCGCCGGTGTGCAGCACCGCAGCGACCAGCGGCCAGCCCAGCACCACGTTGGACAGCCCGGTGACGAGCTGCGCCACCGTGAGCGCCAGCAGCCACAGCGCCTGCACGCGCAGCACGCCGGCCCGGCGAAGGCGCCACACCAGTGCGAGCAACGCGGCCAGCACCGCATAGGCCATCAGGCGGTGCACGTAGTGGATGGCGGTGAGTCCCGCAAAGCTGATGTGGCTGCCGTCCTGCAGCATGCCCAGCTGGCGCCAGACCTGAAACCCCTGGCTGAAGTCCATGGCGGGCCACCAGCTGCCCTGGCAGGTGGGGAAGGTGGTGCAGGCCAGCACCGCATAGTTGGTGCTGACCCAGCCACCCAGCACCACCTGCGCGCCCACCAGCACGGCCGTAGCGACGATGCCGCTGCGCAGCGCGGGGGCAATGCGCACCGGCTGGCGGCCTTGCGCCCAGTGGCTGTGCCACACGGCCTGCGCACACAGCAGGGCCAGCAGCACCAACCCGCCGATCAAGTGCAGCGTGACGATGGCGGGGAACAGCTTCATGGTGACCGTGAGGGCTCCGAACGCCCCCTGCAGGCACACCCAGAACAGCGTGAATGTGGGCCACCAGGGGCTGATGGGCGGCGCTTCGCGCACTGCCGCCCCACCTGCAGCGCGCGCACGGCGGTGCTGCACCCACGAGGACGCGGTGATCACGATGATGAGCACGCCCACGCCGGTGGCCAGGTAGCGGTGGATCATCTCCACCCAGGCTTTGCCGTGCGTGACGGGGCCCGTGGGCATGGCGGCCTGGGCGGCCGATATTTCAGCCCGTGCGCCCACGGGGCTGGCGTTGCCGTAGCAGCCGGGCCAGTCGGGGCAGCCCAGGCCGGAGTCGGTGAGGCGGGTGAAGGCGCCAAATAGCACCAGGTCGAACGTGAGGAACAGCGTGAGCACGGTGAGCGCCTGCAACCGCTTGAGTGGCGTGCTGCGGCGGTTGCGCAGCCACACCCAGGCCAGCGGGCCCAGCGCAATCACCACGCCCAGCAGCATGAGCCGCGCGAGGGGCGCCAGATCGTAGAGGGGCTGTGCGCTGTCCATCATGGCTTGGCAGGGCGCCCGGCCTCGTCCCAGGACGACGAGGCGCGCAGCAGGCGCTCCAGGTCGCGCTTCGCCTTGGCCGCGCCGCTCGCGTCCATCGCGGCCGGAAACCGCATCATCCAGTTGCCCATCGGGTCCACCACGTAGAGGTGGTCTGGCAGCGCCTGGCCCGCGGCCGGGGCCAGCCAGGCGGCGAGGTCGGCAGGGTCCACCCGCAGGACCGTGGCTTTTTGCAAGGCCGTGTCCAGCGCTGCGGGCGGCGTTGCCGTGTCGTTCACCAGCCAGACCCAGTCGAGCCGGTCTTTTTCGCGGCCCAGGCTCTCGCGCAGCTGGCGCTGCAGGTACAGGTGTTTCTGGCAGGCAGCATCGCAATCGCCCCCGCCCACGCTCACCAGCAGCCACTGCCCCTTGAGGGTGGACAGCGGCACGGCGGCGCCGTCGAGTGTCATGGCCGTGCGTTCGGGCAGGGTGCGCTGCGGGTCGATGAGTTCGCCGTAGTTGCGGCGGCCTTCGGGCCGGACCACGTAGTAGGTGAAGTACGAAGCGACCACGGGCGCCGCGCAGACGGCCAGCACCGCAAGCATCTTCCAGCGGCCATGGCGGGTGCGCTGGGCCGACGCCACGGCCTGTTCGGCCGACGGAAGCGTGTGCACCGTCAACCCGAGCGGACTTTCGTCCTGCGCTTCAGGGGGCCGGCTGGCTGCGCGGGCGAATGAACCGTCGGACGATTTGGAACCAGACATAGAGAAGTGCTATCAGGCCGCAGAGCCCGAACCATTGAAATGCGTATCCGTAGTGTTTGTCGACGCCAGCGCCCACCACGGGCCAGTCGCGTTGCAGCCCGTCGCCGGCAGAGTCCGCGCTGTCGGTCTGCAGCACCGTGAGGCTGGCAAGGGCCAGCCCGGTCTCGGCGCGAAAAGCGTACAGGTCGAGATTTTGCCGGATGCGGGAAGACCCCTCGGCGCCACCGCCCCCCTGAAACTCGTACAGCCGGGAGGGCGCCGCAGCCACCCGGCCCTGAAGGCGCACCAGACCTTCCGGGGTGGCCACCGGCGGCAATTGCGTGCGGTCCTGAAAATTGCGCGGCACCCAGCCGCGCTGCACCACCACGACGTCACTGCGGCCCTCGACCTGGAACGGCGTCAGCACGAAGAACCCGGGCCGCCCCTGCATCTGCCGGTTGTCCAGGAACACCGTGTGGGCGCCGAGCCAGCGCCCCTGCAGGGTGACAGCGCGGTGCAGCCACTCATGTGCCGGCGGCGATGGTGACGGAGCCTCTGCGGCAGCAGTTTGCGCCGTGGCAGCTGTTTCCGTCCCTGCAGCGCCGAGGAACGCGGTTGCGTCGAGGGCGGGAAGACGCGCGCGGGCGTCCAGCATGGACTGCAGCGCCTGCTTTTCTGCAGCGCGCGAAAGCTGCCAGCGTCCCAGGGACGCCGTGACCGCCATGGCCACCAGCGCGGCAGCCGCGATCAGCCAGAACCGCAGGCCTGCGGCACGTGGCGAAGGGGGCGGCGGCGTGCTCACGGGATAATGCGCTCCATGAAATATCTTGTTGTGCTGGCGTTCATCGGCATCCTGGCCAGCCTGGCCTCCGCCTTGTTCTTCATGATGCGCCGGGGCCGGAGCGAGCAGGACGACAAGGCCAAGGGCGACCACATGGCCCGGGCCCTGGCGGTGCGGGTGGGGCTGTCCATCGTACTGTTCCTGTGCATTCTGGCAGCGTGGCAGCTGGGCTACATCCAGCCCACGGGCCTGCCGGCGTCACGCTGATCGCGCGCTGATGTCGCGCTGATCGCGGCCGCGTCGCCGCCCCAACAAAAAAGCGCCTCGCGGCGCTTTTTTTTGGATGCCATTGCAACGATTACATCCAGTACACCAGCACGTACAGACCCAGCCACACCACGTCCACAAAGTGCCAGTACCAGGCCGCACCTTCGAAACCGAAGTGCTTGTCGGCCGTGAAGTGGCCCTTTTGCAGGCGCAGCGTGATCACCAGCAGCATCAGCATGCCCAGGAACACGTGGAAACCGTGGAAGCCGGTCAGCATGAAGAAGGTGGAGCCGAACACGCCCGAATTGAGCTTGAGGTTGAGATCGGTGTAGAGGTGGTAGTACTCATAGCCCTGCACCAGCAGGAAGATGAAACCGAGCAGCACGGTGGCCCACATGAAGGCAATGGTCTTGCCGCGGTGGTTTTCACGCAGGGCATGGTGGGCGATGGTCAGCGTCACGCCCGAAGTCAGCAGCAGTGCCGTGTTGATGGTGGGCAGCCAGAACGGGCCGACCGTCTTGAAGGGCTCCACGATGCCCGCGGGCGAGGCGGTGGCACCGGCGGCCACGCTGGGCCAGACGGCCTTGAAATCCGGCCAGAGCAGCGCGTTGTCGAGGCTGCCGAGGGCAGGCACGGAATGCGAACGGGCCCACCACAGCGCCGTGAAGAAGGCACCGAAGAACATCACTTCCGAGAAGATGAACCAGCTCATGCTCCAGCGGTAGGACAGCTCGATCTTGTGGCCATACAGGCCGCCCTCGCTCTCACGCACGGCATCGCCAAACCACTGGTACAGCACGAACAGCCACCACACCAGACCCAGGGCCAGCGAGTACTTGCCCCAGTCGTGGCCGTTGATCCACTGGCCTGCGCCCAGAATGACAAAGAACAGACCGGCGGCCGCCATGACCGGGTGGCGCGATTCGGCCGGCACGTAGTAGTAAGGGGTTCCGCCGTGGGTTGATGCACTCATTTCAGCTCCTGAATCTCAAATCTTTGTTTTCAGCTTTTCTGTCTGTATCTGTGTCAGCGTCTGTCTGCTTCTTCGCTTGTGTCGGGTGCCCTGCGGGCAATGCACCGATTCTCTGCCTCAAACAACCCAGTTGACCAGCCCGATCAGGCCGAGCACCAGCAGAAACACGGCCACCAGCCCCACCCCGATCACATGCAGGGGGTTGAGCTTTTCCACATCCTTCTGGTACTCGCTGCCCTTGCGCAAACCCAACAGCGACCACGCCACGGCACGCACCGTGCGCAGCAGCGAGCCCTTATGTGAGCCCTTAAGTTTTTCATTCGAGCTCGGCATCATCGCGGGGCCTGTTTGCGCCGTGCTCACGTGCCGGCTCCTGCCGGCACGCCCGAAACGGGGGCCACCACCGCCGCCGTGGACTCTGGCGCCGCCGGTGTCTTGCCACCCACTTCAAAGAAGGTATACGAGAGCGTGATCGTGGTCACGTCCTTGGACAGCCGCGGATCGATGACGAAGGCCACGGGCCATTCTTTTTTCTCGCCGGGCTCCAGCACATACTGGTTGAAGCAGAAGCATTCGAGCTTGTTGAAGTGGGCCGCCGCCTGCCGGGGTGCATAGCTGGGAATCGCCTGCGCCGCCATGCGGCGGTTCTGCACGTTCTGGAACTCGTACATCACCGTCGTCAGCTCGCCCGGGTGCACCTGCACCGAGCGCTGCGCCGGCTTGAAGTCCCAGGGGCCACGCGCGTTGGCATCGAACTCCACCGTGATGGTGCGGCTTTTGTCCACCTGCGTGTTGGCAGGCAACTTCACGTCCTTGCCGGCCACGCCATTGCCGGGCACCTGCCGCTCGGAGAGCGAGAGGATGTTGATGCCTGTCATCTCGCAGATGTGCTTGTAGATGGGGATCAGCACATAGCCGAAGGCGAACATGCCGGCCGCAATCACGACCAGCTTGCCGACCATCTTGGCGTTTTCGCGGCGCAGGCTCATGGCGGGGGTGCCTCTGCTCAGCGCGAGAGGAAGAACACCTTGGCCATGAACCCGACGAAGAACACCACCGCGATGGACGCCAGGATCAGCGCCATCCGCAGGTTGCTCTTCTTTTGCTCGGGGGTCATGGGGCGGGCCCTCAGCCGATCACACGGGTGGCCGTGGCGTCGAGCTTGGGAGGATTCTCGAAGGTGTGGAAGGGCGCGGGAGAGGGAACTTCCCATTCCAGGCCTTCCGCACCATCCCAGGGCTTCGCAGCAGCCTTCTCACCCTTGCCGCGCATGGCGGGCAGGATGACGGCCAGGAAGAAATAGACCTGCATCAGCCCGAAGCCGAACGCGCCCACCGACGCGATCGCATTGAAGTCCGCGAACTGCATCGGGTAGTCGGCGTAGCGGCGGGGCATGCCGGCCAGGCCCAGGAAGTGCATGGGGAAGAACGTGATGTTGAAGGTGATCAGCGAACCCCAGAAGTGGATCTGGCCGCGCGCCTCGGAGTACATCACGCCGGTCCACTTGGGCAGCCAGTAGTACACGCCGGCAAACATCGAGAACAGCGAGCCGGCCACCAGCACATAGTGGAAGTGGGCCACCACGTAGTAGGTGTCCTGCAGCTGGATGTCGATGGGCGCCATGGCCAGGATCAGGCCGGTGAAACCACCCATGGTGAACACGAAGATGAAGCCCACGGCGAACAGCATGGGAGTCTCGAACGTCATGGAGCCGCGCCACATGGTGGCGATCCAGTTGAAGATCTTCACGGCCGTGGGCACCGAGATCAGCATGGTGGCGTACATGAAGAACAGCTGGCCGGTCACGGGCATGCCGGTCGTGAACATGTGGTGGGCCCACACGATGAACGACAGGATGGCGATGGACGAGGTGGCGTACACCATCGAGGCGTAGCCGAACAGCTTCTTGCGGGCGAAGGCCGGCACGATCTGGCTCACGATGCCGAAGGCCGGCAAGATCATGATGTACACCTCGGGGTGGCCGAAGAACCAGAAGATGTGCTGGTACATCACCGGGTCACCGCCGCCGGCGGGGTTGAAGAAGCTGGTGCCGAAGTGGCGGTCCGTCAGCGTCATCGTGATGGCGCCTGCCAACACGGGCATCACGGCGATCAGCAGGTAGGCGGTGATGAGCCAGGTCCAGGCGAACATGGGCATCTTCATCAGCGTCATGCCGGGGGCACGCATGTTCAGGATGGTCACGATGATGTTGATCGAGCCCATGATGGAAGACGCACCCAGGATGTGCATCGCGAAGATGCCGGCATCCATGGAAGGACCCATCTGCAGCGTCAGCGGCGCGTACAGCGTCCAGCCCGCCGCGGGGGCGCCACCGGGCATGAAGAACGATGCGACCAGCATGATGGCGGCAGGAATCATCAGCCAGAAGCTGAAGTTGTTCATGCGCGCGAAGGCCATGTCGGATGCGCCGATCTGCAGCGGGATCATCCAGTTCGCAAAGCCCACGAAGGCCGGCATGATGGCGCCGAACACCATGATCAGGCCGTGCATGGTGGTGAGCTGGTTGAACAGCTCGGGGTTCACGATCTGCAGGCCGGGCTGGAACAGCTCGGCGCGGATCAGCAGCGCCAGGATGCCGCCGATCATCAGCATGGTGAACGAGAACAGCAGATACAGCGTACCGATGTCCTTGTGGTTGGTGGCGTACACCCAGCGGCGCCAGCCGGTGGGGCCGTGGTGGCCGTGATCGCCGTGTGCGTGGTCGCCCGCGTGACCGTGGTTGTCCAGAACTGCGCTCATGTTCGATTCCTCAATACGTTGGGGCGGTGATTACTTGCCACGCTGGGCCACGACTTCGGCGGGCTGCACCAGCTGGCCGGTCTTGTTGGACCAGGCGTTCTTGGTGTACGTTGCCACGGCGGCGATATCGGTGTCGCTCAGCTGCGCCCAGGCGGGCATGGCGCCGTTGGCAGCACCCTTGAGCAGAATCTGGATCTGCTTGGCGTGGTCGGCATCGAGCACCACGGCCGAGGCGTCGAGCGCCTTGATGGGACCTGCACCCTTGCCGTTGGCCTGGTGGCAGGCTGCGCAGTTGGCGGCATACACCTTTTCGCCGCGCTTGACGAGGTCGTCCAGCGCCCACACCTTGCTGGGGTCGTCCAGCTTGGCAGCAGCCAGCTTCTTTTGCTCACCCACCCAGGCGGTGTAGTCCTCGGCAGAGACGACCTTCACGTGGATCGGCATGTATGCGTGTTCCTTGCCGCACAGCTCGGCGCACTGGCCGTAGAAGTCGCCGGTCTTCTCGGCGCGGAACCAGGTGTCGCGCACGAAGCCCGGAATCGCGTCCTGCTTGATGCCGAAGGCGGGCACCATGAAGGCGTGGATCACGTCGTTGGCGGTGGTGATGATGCGGATCTTCTTGCCCACCGGCACCACCATGGGGTTGTCGACCTTGAGCAGGTAGTCGGCCGGGGCATCCTTGACCTTGCCGCTGTCGGACATGACGCGGTGGCTGCTGTCCAGCGTGGAGATGAAGCTCAGGCCCTCGCCTTCGCCGGTGATGTAGTCATAGCCCCACTTCCACTGGTAGCCCGTGGTCTTGATCGTGAGGTCGGCGTTGGTGGTGTCTTTCTGGGCCACCAGCACCTTGGTGGCGGGCAGCGCCATCAGGATCACGATGATGAAGGGGATGATGGTCCAGACCACTTCGACGGTCACGGACTCATGGAAATTGGCCGACTTGGCGCCCTTGGACCGGCGATGCTTCCAGATGGAATAGAACATCACGGAGAACACTGCAACAAAGATCACCGTGCAGATGATCAGCATCATCCAGTGCAGGAAATGCTGCTCTTCAGCAATTTTCGTCACGGGGGGATGCAGGTTCAGCTGGTTGACTGCAGGGCCGCCAGGCAGGTCCTGGACGGCATGGGCCGCGGAACCCACCCATGCACCGGCAATCAGCAGCAGAGAAGCCAGCTTGTTGGAAATGCTCTTCATAGTTCTCACTTACTTCTAAGCCTCAATTTAACCAATCCCTTGGCGCACCTGCGTGGGGTCAGGCGGCGCGCAAGGCCATGCGGATCTCCGATGCCAGCGCCGGTCGAAGTTCGGGGCGCACGTAGCGCCCCACATCGACAGAACGGCCCTGCGCAGACAACGTGATCAGCGAACGGTCCCCGGTCTTGGGCTCGACTCGAACCCGGCTCCGGTCAAACTCGGCGCGTTGCAGTTTGCCTGCTGTCTCCAACTCCACCACAAGGCGCGAACCCTGCAGCGAAATCCTCTCGCCATCCGCCGCATGGCGACCGTACATGGCGAATGCAATCCCGACTGCCACAATCTCCAGCCATGCGAAGGGCATGACCAGGCGGGCACCCAGCATCCAGAAGCCGGTCGCAATGCCCAGCGAAACCACGCACAGCGACAGGTACATCCAGCCCAGCTGTGCCGGTGTGACCGAACAGTTGCGCACCAGACGCCAATCGATACGCTGGCCTGACACGGTGGCAAAACGAAAGATCAAGCCCGTCACCGGATGTGCTCACAAGGCTGCGAACTGCACCGTTTGCCGTGTTTTGGCACGACAGGCGCGGCCCGCAAAGTTGCGCGGGAAGATGCCCAAACCAAACTCTCAATAACCTGGAATTGTAGCGTGCCTTGTTCCATGTCATTGACACCAGGTAACAGGTTAGTGCTCTTTGCCGCCCTTGCGCAACATGGCACGCATGTCCTGCAGCGACACGGCGCTGCTTTCGCTCATGCGCACACGCGGCGCGGGCTTGAGTGCATGGCCGTAGATGATTTCAAAAGTCAGTGCCAACTGACCTTGATGGCTCTCATCGGCAAGATGGTCTGCCAGCGCCTGACGCAGCCGGTCGCGCCAGCGCCGCCCCCGCAGCGCAGAGAAGCGTTCGGGATGCAGGTTGCAGCCCAGATCGCGCAGTTCCTCGACCAGCCTCTCGGGCGTGGCGAAGGTGAGCGTGATGTGCTCCATGTCCATCACCGGTTCGGCGAAGCCTGCGTGCACCAGCATGTCACCCCAGTCGTGCATGTCGGTGAACGAAGGGCCCGGGGGCGGCCAGCCCAGCGAGGCATACACCGCGCGCAGTTCGCGCAGCGTGTCGGGCCCGAGGCACGAGAACATCAGGTAGCCATCCACCTCCAGTGCACGGTGCCAGCGTGCGATGAGGTCTTGTGGATCGGCGGCCGTGTGCAGCCCCATGTTGGACCAGAGCATCTGCACACTGCCATCGGGCGGCGGGCCGAACTGCGGGCCCGCGCCGCTCCAGCGCGCGGGGCTCCACCAGGGCCTGGCCAGCAACTGGCGCGCGGCCTGGCCGCAGTGGCCGGAAGATTCATGCACGTGCACGCGCGCACCGGGGTAGCGGGCGCTGACCAGCGCGTGGCCTTCGATGCCGCCGCGCACCATGTCCCAGTGGCACCAGGCCTGCGGCGCCTTGCGGATCCATTGCAGGCGGTCCTGCATGCGGCGGGCCACCTCTTCGTGCAGCCAGGGGGAGCGCGCCGGAGCGCTGGCTTGCCAGCGGGCGGCCGCGACGGGATCGATGGTGGGAGGACGCTCGGACGACATGGCGGCAATCAGGGACGCGCGAGTATATTGATTCATGCTCTTCAAGGCCCTGCCAGGGATATACGCCCCCTTGCGCGCGCTGGCTGCGCGCATCCCCAGCCAGTGCGCCGCCTGCCACGCCTGGCCGGCACAGCGCGTGTGCAGCGCCTGCGTCGCCCGGTTTTCACAACCCGCCGCCCGCTGCCGCCTTTGCGCGTTGCGGGTGCCGAACGGGGTGGACGCCTGCGGCGAGTGCCTGCGCCGCACCCCGGTGCTGGATGCCTGCCTGGCGGCCGTGGACTACGCATATCCCTGGGCGGGTGCCCTGGCGGACTTCAAGTTCCGGGGCGACCCGGGCTGGACCCATGCGCTGGCCGGCCTGCTGCGAGGCGCCCCTGGCGCAGGGGATGCCCTGGACGCGGCAGACCGGGTCCTGCCGGTCCCGCTCTCGGCGGAGCGCCTGCGTGAGCGCGGGTTTAACCAATCGGCCCTGCTGGCCGCGTGCCTCGCGGGCCATCGCGCAGACGCCCACACGTTGCTGCGACTGCACCACACCGAGGCGCAAAGCGGCCTCTCGCGCAAGGAGCGCCTGCGCAACCTGAAGGGCGCGTTCGCGGTGGAGCCCGCGCGCGCGCCCAGCTTGCGCGGCGCGCGCGTCGTGCTGGTGGACGACGTGATGACCACCGGCGCCACGCTGGAAGCCGCTGCCGCGCCGCTGCGGCAGGCGGGTGTGGCGCACATCACGGGACTGGTGCTGGCGCGCACGCAGCGCGGGCAGGCCGCCCCGGCCGCCTGAGCGGAATACTTTTGTTTACGAGCGGTTGCCTATCTCACAGCTTGCCCGATCACAATAGCGCGCATGTTTCACATCGTCCTCGTCGAGCCGGAGATCCCGCCCAACACCGGCAACGTGATCCGGCTTGCAGCCAACACCGGCTGCGCCCTGCACCTGATCGAGCCGCTGGGGTTTTCGATGGAGGACCGCATGCTGCGCCGCGCGGGGCTGGACTACCACGAGTTCATACGGGTGCAGCGCCACAGCGGCTGGACGGCCTTTTTGCGCGACGCCGCGCCCGATGCCACCCGCATGTTCGCCATGACCACCCATGCGTCCCAGCCCGTGCACTCCACCTGCTTCCTGCCCGGCGACTGGCTGGTGTTTGGCGCTGAAACCCGCGGGCTGCCGCCCGAGCTGCGCGAGAGCTTTCCGCCGGCCCAGCGGCTGCGCCTGCCCATGGTGGCGGGCCAGCGCAGCCTGAACCTCTCCAACGCCGTGGCGGTCACCGTGTTCGAGGCCTGGCGGCAAAACAGCTTTGCCATGCCCGATGGCGAAGTGATGGTGGAGCCCGAGGGCACCATCATCAGCGGCTTTGCCCAACTGGGCTGACGGGCGCCACGCCGGGCGCCTTTTGCAGCTCAGACCGCCGGCGCACGCGCGGCCATTGCGATCGGCACGTGCTCGGTGAGAAAGTCCAGGAACACCCGCGTGCGCGCGGGCAGCATGCGGCCCGAGGGCAACGCCGCGTAGATCGTGTAGCGAGAAAAAATCCAGCCGGGCAGCACATGCACCAGCTCGCCGCGCGCAAGATGGTCTTCGGCCAGCAGGCGCGACGTGACCGCGACCCCCATGCCCTCGACGGCCGCGCGCATCAGCAGCTCGACGCTGACTGATTGCAGCACCGACGGCGCATCGATCTCCGCGTCGGGCACACCGGGTTGCAGCGACTGCAGGCGCAGCTTGCGCCCAGCCCCCATCTGCGCGCGCACCGGCGCGCTGGAATCGCGCAGGTGGTCGTGCAGCGCCAGGTCCTGAGGCACCTGCGGCGTGCCCCTGCGCTGCAGGTAGCCCGGCGCGGCCACCACGATGGCATCGCCCTTGATCAGCGGGCGCGCCACGATGTTGGCGTCAAAGTCTTCGGCGGCGACCATCAGGGTCACGTCGAACTCGTCCACGCGGCTGGACGCATGGGCATCCAGGCTCACGTCCAGCATGACCTTGGGGTGGCGCGCATGCCAGACCGCCACCATGGGGGCCAGAAAGTGCGTGGCCAGCACCGGCGCTGCCACGATGCGGATGGTGCCGCGCAGGTCGCGCGTGCTGGCCGCCGCCGCAGCTTCGGCGTCGTCGATCTCGTGGAGGATGGCGCGCACGCGCTGCAGGTAGGCGTCGCCCGCATCGGTGAGCGCGAGCTTGCGGGTGGTGCGCTGCAAAAGGCGGGTGCCCAGGTGCTGCTCCAGCTCGGCCACCATGCGGGTGACCACGGGGGGCGACATGTCCATGGCGCGGGCGGCGGCGGCAAAGCCGCCCTCTTCCACCACGCGCTCGAAGATCTTCATGGCTTGCAGGCGGTCCATGGTCAGCCCTTCCCTGCGGCCGGTGCCACCGAAAGCCACACGGCGCTCCCCTCGCCCCTCACGGGAGTGGGGCCGGGGGTGAGGGCGCTGCAGCCCGGGCGCTGCGCCTTTGCGCTCCCCGTCCCCCACCCTCTCCCGCAAGGAGAAAGGGTGTATGCGAAGCCTGCTACGCCGGAGCGCCGAAGTTGCGCGACAGCGACTCGGCCACGCACACGGGCTTGTCGCTGCCCTCGCGCTCCACCGTCACCAGCCAGGTCATCTGCATGCCGTCGGGCGCAATCGGCTCGGCGGCCTGCAGCGTGAGGCGCGCACGCAGGCGGCTGCCCACCGGCACGGGCGCGGTGAAGCGCACCTTGTTCAGGCCGTAGTTCACGCCCATGCGCGCGCCCTCGATGGTCAAGCCCGCCTCGAAGAACTTGGGAATCAGCGACAGCGTGAGAAAGCCGTGCGCAATGGGCGCGCCAAATGGCCCCGCCTTGGCGCGTTCCGGGTCCACATGGATCCACTGGTGGTCGCCCGTGGCTTCGGCGAACAGGTTGACCTGCTCCTGCGTGATGGTGATCCAGTCGGTCACGGCGACCTCCTGGCCTGCGCAGGCACTGACTTCGGAGTAGGAGCGGAAGATTTTCATCGGCCCAATGTAGCGCCGCCCCCGGGCGCGCCTTGTCTGCCGCGAGACAGGTGTTTCCCCGAACGCCGCACATCAGGAGCTGAGCCATGCACAGATTCCCTGCCACTGCTCCAGATCGCGCGCCACCCGGCCCGGCGCCACGTCGAACAGCGTGAGGCCGTGTGCCGCCAGGTGCACATAGTTCTGCGTGTCCCGCAGGTAGCCCAGCACCGGAAAGCCCAGGTTGTCGACAAAGTGGTGCAGCTGCTCGGCCGCCTTGGTGCGCGCGTCCACCCGCATGCCGACGATGCCGATCTGCACGCCCTCGGCCCGGCGGTGTTCGGCCAGCTGGTCCAGAAAGCTGCGCGTGGCGAAGATGTCGAACACGCTGGGCTGCAGCGGCACGATGACCTTGTCGGCCAGCTTGAGCACGTCGTTCAGGCGCCAGCCGTGCAGGCCGGCCGGGGTGTCGAGCACCGCGTGCGTCGTGCCCTTGGGCGGGCGGCTGATCACGTCGGAGCTGGTGTCCCAGCCGCCGATCGCGCGCGCGGCCGGCGGGCGCAGGCCCAGCCACAGCCGGGCAGACTCCTGCCGGTCGGTGTCGCCCAGGATCACCGGGTGGCCCTGGCTCGCAAAATAGCCCGCGATGTTGGTGGACAGTGTGGATTTGCCCACCCCGCCTTTCGGGTTCGCTACGACAACGACTGGCATGACAAGCTCCTTCGAAACAATGACGGGTTGCTGAAAATACAAGCCAAATCAGCCCCCAGCGCTTATTCAGCAAGCGCTGGCAGCTATCAATTTTGATTGCCTGCGAGGCACCACGCACCTCACGCGTGCTGCCCGCCCCGCTTCACGAAGAACAGCCCCGCGCCCACCGCCATCAGCAGGCCGCCGAACACGCGGTTCTGCGTGCGCACCGCGCGCGCACTGCGCATCAGGCGGCGCAGCGCGCTGGCGCCGAAAGCGTAGCCGTGCATCACCACCACGTCCACCGCCACGGTGGTGGCGGCCATCACGGCCAGTTGCGTCCACAGCGGGCGCGTGTCGGTCATGAACTGCGGCAGCACGGCCACCATGAAGATGATGCCCTTGGGATTGGTGGCGTTGGTCAGAAAGCCGGTAAGGCAGCGCTTTTGCCAAGGGCCGGCGGCCTCCTGCGCGTCGCCCGGCACGGGTGGGGCATCCCCCGCGCGCCATTGGCTGAAGCCCACATAAATCAGATAACAGGCGCCCAGCACCTTGACCACGCTGAACGCCAGCTCGGACGCCAGAAGCAGCGAGCCCACACCGGCGCCCGCAATCAGCAGGATCAGCAGCAGGCCCAGCTGCAGGCCGAAGATGGTGGCGCCCGTCTTGCGCACGCCGTACGACAGGCCATGGCTCATCGACAACACGGCGCCGGAGCCCGGCGACACCGCGATGAGGCACGATGCCGCAAAAAAAGCCAGCCAAGTCTGCAAATCCATGAAACACCGCGCCCTGTGAACAAGAAGAGGGGCCGCATCTTAGAGCCTGTTCAATGTCTTTTTGAAGATCACATTGGCGTGCAATCGGTATGAGTGGATGCGCCGGGTGCGCTGCATGGGTTCATGCCCATGCAAGCGACCGGTGCGTTCAATCGCAGATTTCACTCCAACCCTTCGGGCAAGGACCGTGTGCGACTCCAAAAAGACAATGAACAGGCTCTTGGCAACCGGCGCCGCCGCAGGGCGGGCGCCCCAAGAATTCAGCAAAAAACAAGCTTCAGCGCTTATCCGCAAAGACTTTGTAGCTATCATTTTTGATTTACATGACGGGCGCGGCACAATCGCCGGGATGGATGCCTCCCTGCTCGACGCCCCCTGGGCGATCACCCTGCGCCTGGTGCTGGAAGTGGCGGCCACTGCGGCGTTTGCGCTGTCGGGCGTGATGGCGGCGGCGCGCAAGCGGCTGGACGCGGTGGGCGTGTGCGTGGTGGCGTTCGTGGCGGCCTTTGGCGGCGGCACGCTGCGCGACCTGCTGCTGGACCAGCGGCCGTTCTTCTGGATCCGCCACACCGAATTCGTCTGGGGCATCCTGGTGCTGTGCGTGGGTGCCATGCTGTTCATGCGGCAGCGGCACTTCGAGCCCACCGAGCGCGCCATGCTGCTGCCCGACGCCATCGGCCTGGGCCTGTTTGCCGCCGTGGGCGTGGACATCGCCACCGCCATCGGCATGCCGCCCATCATCAGCGTGATGATGGGCGTGATCACCGGCGTGTTTGGCGGCGTGCTGCGCGACGTGCTGTGCAACGAGGTGCCCCAGGCTTTTAGCGACCACCGGCCTTATGCGCTGTGCGCGTTCGCGGGCGGCTGGGCCGATGTGGCCCTGCGCCAGGTCCAGGCGCCCGACTGGGCACCGCTGGTGATCTGCGTGCTGGTCACGGCCGGGCTGCGCGGCCTGGCGCTGTGGCGCCACTGGGAGCTGCCGGCCTGGCGGGTGTAAGGTCGGCGGCCCACCGCCCTGCCCTGCCCCGCGCAGACTCCTGGCTTCTGGCGCACCTGCGACAGCATCGGCGCCTCGGGGCCCGCACACTGGCCCTTGCCCACCACAGAAAGACCCGACCCCCTATGAATGCGCCCCTGCCCCCGCCCGAAACCGGCCACGCCGAGACTCCTCCCGGCTTTGCGCCGCTGCAGTCCGGCGGCCCCTTCATGCTGCACAACGGGCCGCTGTATCTGCGGCACGAAGGCAGCGTGGTGCAGTTCGGCTTTCGCGTGGAGCGGCGCCATGTGAACCCCATGCACAACCTGCACGGCGGCATGATGGCCAGCTTCTGCGACATGCTGCTGCCGCTGTCGGTGCACCGCAAGAGCCGCGAGGTGGGCGACCGCTTTCTGCCCACCATCAGCCTGCAGATCGACTACCTGGCCCCCGCCCCGCTGGGCGCCTGGGTGCAGGGCGAGGCCGAGCCGCTGCGCGTCACGCGCTCGCTGGTGTTTGCGCAGGGGCTGGTCACGGCCGATGGCGTGCCCTGCGCGCGGGTGAGCGGGGTGTTCAAGATCGGGCCCGTGTCGCCACCCGGCGCGGTCGAATGAGACGGGCGCAACGGGGAGTACCGCGCACTGGTGTGCGGTGCAGCGAAGTGGGGTGAAGTCCAGTGAAGTGGCGCGAACCGGCGGGCGGTGATGCCCCGTCACACCGCGCCCGGCTTGCGCGGTCATAATGGCTCGCACCTCCGGTCGGCGCCGGGCCTGGCGGCACGCCGTGCTCAGCCTCTCGCCGCCGCCTGCCCTTCTTTCACCACCTGCCGACCCGCTCCATGCCTCTGAAGCGTTCCGCGCTGTGTGCTTCCGTTTCGGCTTCGGCTTCTGCTGCTGCCGCTGCATCGGTCGTTGCCGCGCTGCTGGGCACGGTGCCGCTCGCCAGCGCCGTGGAGACCCCGCGCACGCAGACGGCCAGTGTGCAAGTGGCCGCGCCGCCGCCGCAGTGGTTCACGCTGACGGGCGACCGGGACGACACCCGGCAGAACCTCATCGAGATCCTGCCCTTGCCAGTGGAAGTGGGCGAGCGTGTGCTGCTGGACCTGCGCGTGTCGCGCGACCAGATGCGCACGTCTTTTCTGGGCAAGAAATACCGCTCGTACTACGCGAAGGTGGTGGTGGACTGCGCGACGCGGCGGGCCTGGTATCTGGAGTTGACCTATTTCGCCCTGCCCCTGTGGGTGGGTGCCGTGACGTCCCACGCGCGCCACCGCGAGGGCGAGGCCGAAGTGCTGTTCCGCGACATGCCCAGCGAATGGGCCCGGCGCATGGTGTCGTCGGCCTGCCGGCTGACCAAGCCCTGAAAGCCCCTTGCTGGGGGCCTGCAAAAGCTGCGGCGAAGGCCCTTTACCCGCGGTTTGCCGTGCTTTCGCGGGAAAAAATCTGCATCAAAAGTGCTGCCAGCTCTTACTGGATAAGCGCTGGCAGCTATAGTTTTTGATGCCCGCCGTTGGTTTTGGCGGGCCCGGGCCTCAGTCCACGCTGGCGCCCGACTCCTTCACGACCTTGCCCCACTTCACCGACTCGGCCTGGATGAAGGCCGCAAACTGCTCGGGCGTCTCGCTGTAGGTCTCGGCGCCCTGCTCGTTGATCTTTTTCTTCACGTCGGCCTGGTTCAGCACCTTCACGATGGCCTTGTTGAGCTGGGCCACCAGCGGCGCCGGGGTGCCCGCCGGGGCAAACAGGCCAAACCACGACGTGGCCTCGTAGCCGGGCACGCCGGCTTCGGCAATGGTGGGCACGTTGGGCAGCTCGGGCGAGCGCTTGGCCGTGGTCACGGCAATCGGCACCAGCTTGCCGCTGCGCACATGCTGGATGGCCGAGGGCATGTTGTCGAACATGATGCCGATCTGGTTGCCCAGCAGGTCCGTCACGGCCGGGGCGCTGCCCTTGTAGGGCACGTGCACCATGTCGACCTTGGCCAGGCTCTTGAACAGCTCGCCCGACAGGTGGATGGAGCTGCCGTTGCCCGACGAGCCGAAGTTGACCTTGCCGGGGTTGGCCTTGGCATAGGCGATCAGTTCGGGCACGGTCTTGAAGGGCTGCGCGGGGTTGGCCACCAGCAGGTTGGGCACATTGGCCACGCGGGTCAACGGGGCGAAGTCCTTCACCGGGTCGAAGGGCATCTTCTTGTACAGGCTGGCATTGATGGCGTGTGTGCCCACCGTGCCCATGAACAGCGTGTAGCCGTCTGCCGGGGACTTGGCCGCCAGCGAGCCGCCAATGTTGCCGCCCGCGCCCGCGCGGTTGTCCACGATGACGGACTGGCCCAGCTCGATGGTCAGCGCCTGGCCGATGATGCGGGCCAGGATGTCGGTGGTGCCACCGGCCGCAAAGGGCACGATGATGGTCACGGGCTTGGCGGGATAGGTCTGGGCCAGCGCAGCGCCGCTGCCCAGCAGGCCGACACCGGCCAGGGCGGCGCAGGCTGCGGCCGACAGCGCAAGGCGGCGGGTGGTGTGGATGGATCGGGTCATGGTGTGTCTCCTTCAAAAGGTGGATGAAATGAATCGCTGCCAGGCGCGCATCCAGCCGGGCATCCAGCCGCGCCATGGCCTCAACCGGGTGCCGAAGCGTCCGGACGAGAAGGATGGGTGTGCCCCGCGAGGGGCGACGGAAATCAGTACCGGGGGTTAAACAGGCGCCACCCCCAGCGTGGTGCCCCCGCACACGTACAGCACCTGCCCGGTCACGAAACCGTTGTCAGGCGACAGGAAAAACAGCGCCGCGCGCGCCACGTCTTCGGGCGTGCCCATGCGGCCCACGGCAATGCTGTTCAGGATGCGCTCGGTCTGCGGCGCGCCGTCGGGGTTGCTCTGGCGGAAGAGTTCGGTGGCGATGGGGCCTGGGCCGATGGCGTTGACGGTGATGCCATCACGCCCCAGCTCCATGGCCAGTGTGCGCGTCATGCCGATCATGCCGGCCTTGGTGGCGGAGTAGACGATGCGCTCGCCCTTGCCCAGGGCGGCGCGCGACGACATGTTGACGATGCGGCCCTGGCCGCAGGCACGCAGCGTGGGCAGAAAGGCCTGCACCAGCAGCATGGGCGCCCGCAAGTGCAGGCCCACCACGTCATCGAGCTGCGCGGTCGTCGCCGTGTCGATGGTGCCGGGGCGCGTGGCGCCCGCGTTGTTCACCAGCGCCGTCACGTTGTGCTTGGCCGCGATCTCCGCCGCGCGTTCGCGGGTCGATGCCTCGTCGGTCAGGTCGCCCTGGTAGGAGATGAGCAACGGGTGGCTCCAGTCGGGCCGCACGTAGTCGAGGTTGACCACGGCATGGCCGTGGGCCAGCACGATTTCGGCAATCGCCCGGCCGATGCCGTTGCTGGCGCCGGTGACGACGGTGACGGGCGTGGGGTTGCGTTCGATCACGGTCACACGCGCTCCAGCACGACGGCAATGCCCTGGCCCACGCCGATGCACATGGTGCACAGCGCGTATTTACCGGCGTGCTCGTGCAGGCGGTTGACGGCGGTGGTGACCAGGCGCGCGCCGCTGGCACCCAGCGGGTGGCCCAGCGCAATGGCACCGCCCCAGGCGTTCACGCGCGCGTCGTCGTCCTTGATGCCCAGGGCACGCAGCACGGCCAGGCCTTGCGCGGCAAAGGCTTCGTTCAGCTCGATCACGTCCATGTGGTCGATGGTCAGACCCGTCTGCGCCAGCACCTTCTGCGTGGCGGGCGTGGGGCCAAAGCCCATGATGCGCGGTGCCACACCGGCCACGGCCATGCCCACCACGCGGGCGCGGGGCTTCAGGCCGTATTTGGCAGCGTTGGCTTCATCGGCCAGCAACAGCGCGCAGGCGCCGTCGTTCACGCCCGATGCGTTGCCCGCCGTCACCGTGCCATCGGGGCGCACCACGCCCTTGAGCTTGGCCAATGCTTCGATGCTGGTCTCGCGCGGGTGTTCGTCCTGGCTGACGATGATGGCGTCGCCCTTCTTTTGCGGGATATGCACGGGCACGATCTCGCGTGCCAGGTGGCCGGCCTGGATGGCCGCCACGGCGTTGAGCTGGCTGCGCAGGGCCATCTGGTCCTGGGCCTCGCGCTCGATCTGGAAGTCGGTCGCCACGTTCTCGGCCGTTTCGGGCATGGAGTCCACGCCGTACTTTTCCTTCATCAGCTTGTTGATGAAGCGCCAGCCAATCGTCGTGTCGTACACCGCGTTGTTGCGGCTGAAGGCCGACTCGGCCTTGGGCATGACGAAGGGGGCGCGGCTCATGCTCTCCACACCGCCCGCGATCATCAGGCCCGCTTCGCCCGCCTTGATGGCGCGTGCTGCGGTGCCCACGGCGTCCAGCCCCGAGCCGCAAAGGCGGTTGATGGTGGCGCCGGGCACGTCGATGGGCAGACCCGCCAGCAGGCTGGCCATGTGGGCCACGTTGCGGTTGTCTTCACCGGCCTGGTTGGCGCAGCCATACAGCACGTCGGTCACCGCCGCCCAGTCCACGCCGGGGTTGCGGTCCATCAGCGCCTTGATGGGGATGGCGCCCAGGTCGTCGGTGCGCACGCTGCTCAATGCGCCGCCGTAGCGGCCGAAGGGGGTGCGGATGGCGTCGCAGATGAAGGCTTGGCGGTTGGTCATGGGTTTGTCACCTCGGTTTCTACTCAGTGGTAAGTGCTCCCCCTGCCGTTCGCCCTGAGCTTGTCGAAGGGCTGCATCTGCTGCGCGCCCCGGCTTCGACAAGCTCAGCC
>NZ_JBMIRS010000034.1:0-26581 GCF_049198005.1 Paracidovorax sp. MALMAid1276
CATCCACCCCTACCGATTGCACTCCAATGCGATCTTCAACAAGACATTGAACAGGCTCTTACGACTTGTTCAGCGAACGCTGGCCGCCAATGACCACTGACCGCAATCCAACATCCCTCCCTGTCGCGGCCCTGCCGCTACCCCAGCGCCGCCACCTGCTGGCTGCATTGATCACCACCCCCGCCTTGCCCGCTCTCGCCCAGTTCCGTGTGGAAGTGGTGGGCGTTGGCATGACGCAGCGCCCGATTGCCATCGCGCCGTTCAGGGCAGAAGCCCAGTCTCCTCAGAAGATATCCGCCATCGTCCAGGCCGATCTGGAACGCAGCGGGCAGTTTGCTGCTGTCGACGCTGCGGGCCAGGCCTTGGACGAAAGCTCTCGGCCCGACATTGCTCTGTGGAAGCAAAAGGGAGCGGAGTCGCTTGCCACCGGCAGCATCACGCGGCTGGCCGATGGGCGCTTTGATATCCGCTTCCGCCTCTGGGATGTGGTCAAGGGCCAGGATCTGGGTGGGCAGAGTTTCGTCGTGACGCAGGGCGACCTGAGGCTGGTGGCCCACCGCATTGCCGACTTCATCTACGAGAAGCTGACCGGCGAGCGTGGCGTCTTCTCCACCCGCATTACCTATGTGACCAAGGGCGGGTCGCGCTACAGCCTGTGGGTCGCCGATGCCGACGGTGAGAACGCCCAGTCTGCCCTGTCCAGCCCCGAGCCCATCATTTCTCCCGCCTGGTCTCCCAATGGGGGACAACTCGCCTACGTCTCGTTTGAGTCGCGCAAGCCGGTGGTCTATGTGCACGATGTGGCTTCGGGCCGCCGCCGCCTGATCGCCAACTTCCGGGGCTCCAACAGCGCACCGGCCTGGGCGCCGGATGGCCGCACTTTGGCGGTGACTTTGAGCCGCGATGGGGGCTCGCAGCTCTACACCATCGATGCCAATGGGGGCGAGCCTCGCAGGCTGATGCAGAGCACGGCCATCGACACCGAGCCGGTGTTCGCCGGCGACGGTCGCACCATCTTCTTTGTCAGCGACCGTGGCGGTGCTCCTCAGATCTACAAGGTGAGCGCTTCGGGAGGCAGCGCGGAACGGGTGACGTTCTCTGGCTCCTACAACATTTCACCGACCGTGAGCCCTGACGGCAAGTGGTTGGCCTACATCTCCCGGGTGGGTGGCGCGTTCAAACTGCACGTCATGGATTTGTCCACCGGTACGGTCAATGCCATCACTGACACCACTGCGGACGAAAGCCCCAGCTTCGCACCCAACAGCCGCCTCATCGTGTATGCCACCCAGCAGCAGGGTCGTGAGTCGCTCATGACGACCACGCTGGACGGCAGGATCAAGGCGCGTCTTGCGGGCCAGGGTGGCGACATTCGCGAGCCCGATTGGGGCCCCTTCCAGAAGCAATAAACCGCCATCTCGATTCATATTTTCGACATCACGTTTTCAGGAGATTTTTGGATGATCAAACGTTTTACCCTTGCTCTCACGGTTGTCGCACTCATGGCGGGTTGCAGCTCGGGCGTAAAGCTGGACGACGTGCCGGTGGAAGACAAGGGCGCCACCTCCACCATGGGCGGGACCAATCCCGGTGCCAACACGGGTGACGCTGGGCAGAGTGGCGTCGCCGGTGTGAACCTTGGTCAGGCGGGGCGCGATGGGGCCGGACCTGTCGGCGTCGCACGCATCGTTTATTTTGATTACGACAGCTACGTGATCAAGTCCGAGTTCCAGTCCCTCATCGAAGCCCACGCCCGCTTCATCAAGGCCAACCAGGGCCGCAAGGTCATGATCGAAGGCCACACCGACGAGCGGGGAGGCCGGGAATACAACCTGGCACTGGGGCAAAAGCGTGCCGAGGCCGTGCGCCGTTCGCTCGGCTTGCTGGGGGTGCCCGACAGCCAGGTCGAGGCAGTGAGCTTCGGCAAGGAAAAGCCTGCTGCGCAAGGCGGAACGGAAGACGTCCACGCGCAAAACCGTCGTGCTGAGCTGTCGTACCGCTGATGCAGCGCGCCCTCATGCCCACTTTTTTGCCCAGGGCCGTTGCTGCCCTGGTGGTGTCGGTCTGTCTTTTGCCCGCCGGTCACGCGGCCTTGTTTGAAGATGGAGAGGCCCGGCGCGCCATCCTGGAGATGCGGCAGCGCGTAGATTCGCTGCAGCAGTCGCAGCAGCGTGCTGGCGACGAAGTGCGCAAGCTGGGTGAGGAAAATGCCCAACTGCGCAGAAGCCTGCTAGACCTGCAGACGCAAATCGAAACCCTGCGTGTGGAGCAGTCCAAACTGCGAGGACAAAACGAGCAGCTGCTGCGCGACTCCGCCGAATTGCAGCGACGCCAAAAGGACATTGCGCAGGGCGTGGATGAACGCCTGCGTCAATTTGAACCCGTGAAAGTGTCGCTGGACGGCCAGGAGTTTCAGGCAGATCCTGCAGAAAAGCGCGACTATGAAGCGGCGCTGGCCGTGTTCAGAACGGGCAAGTTTGCCGACGCGGGCGCCGCGTTTGCCGGCTTCCTGCGCCAGTATCCCCGCAGCGGCTTTGCTCCTTCGGCCCGGTTCTGGCTAGGTAACGCCCAGTATGCGGTGCGCGACTACAAGGAGGCGATCAGCAACTTCAAGCAGATGCTGGCAGAAGCGCCCGGCCATCCGCGTGCGCCGGAGGCTGCGTTGTCGATTGCGAATTGCCAGATCGAGCTGAAAGACACCCGCACTGCCCGCAAGACGCTGGAAGACTTGGTTCGCGCCTATCCGCAATCCGAAGCGGCCGTCGCGGCCAAAGAGCGGCTGCTGCGGTTGAAGTGAAGTGACAGTTCCACTTGTGCAAGGGGGCGAAGGCCCCCATGCCACCCCGAGTCTGGCTGCTACCGCCTCTCCTATCCCCGATCAGGTTGCGGCAGACTTGCTGCAGCGGCGCTTCGGCGGGCTCGAACGTTTGTATGGGCTGGCAGGTGCTGCGCGCATTCGCAACGCCCACGTGGTGGTGGTGGGGATCGGTGGCGTGGGGTCTTGGACCGCAGAGGCCCTGGCCCGGAGCGGTGTGGGCCGCCTGACGCTGATCGACATGGACCATGTCGCCGAGTCCAACATCAATCGCCAGGCCCACGCATTGACTTCGACCGTGGGCCAGGCCAAGGTCATTGCCATGCGTGACCGCATCATGCAGATCCACCCGGCCTGCAGCGTCCAGTGCGTCGACGATTTTGTCGAACCCGACAACTGGCCTGGTTTGCTCCCGCCGGGGAATGTGGACGCGCTGGTGGATGCCTGTGACCAGGTCAAGGCGAAAACCGCCCTGGCGGCCTGGGCTCAGGCTCAGCGGGTGCCTCATATCGCGGTAGGGGCCGCAGGCGGCAAGCGCCTGGCGCACAAGGTAGACATTGATGACCTTGCGCGCACCACGCACGACCCTCTACTTGCGCAATTGCGCTACCGCATGCGCAAATTCCATCGTGCGCCGCGAGAGGGCAAGAAGATCGGCATTGCGTGCGTGTTCAGCAGAGAGGCCGTCGCCCCTCCCGACGCCTCCTGCAATATTGCGGCGGGCGACGGTTCGCTGAACTGCCATGGCTACGGGTCGGTCGTGGCGGTGACGGCCACCTTCGGCCATTGCGCCGCTGGCTGGATCCTCGACAGACTCGCTTCGGGTACGCGGAACAGCTGAAAATTCACGCTATAATCCAAGGCTTTGCAGCAATCGAGACAATCGGTTGCTGCAACAGGTCGGGACGTTAGCTCAGTTGGTAGAGCAGCGGACTTTTAATCCGTTGGTCACAAGTTCGAATCTTGTACGTCCTACCAAGAATTTCTCTTGAGAATCAAGCACTTAGCGCAGAAATGCCTAGGTGCTTTTTTCTTGCCTGAGCGCCATTGCTACTCTATTGCTACCGGCTGGAATGACGGTCGGTGATAGTGCGCGTGGTTGCGGCCATGCTTGTATGAGGCTCGCCGACCCAAAGCGGCCAGTCATTGGCCGTTCAACTGTTGCGTCGCGTCTAGGCTTGGATTTTTGGTTCATCCTCCGCGCGCGGTTGTCTGGTTCCTGTGCGGCTTGGGAAAGCTGTGTCCTGACGCGCCGTAACATGCAGGAATGAATGAACACGCCGATTCATCTGTGAGCATGCTTCCGCCTGCCGTCATCAACAACCCAAGAATTGATCAACTGCCTCTGTACGCACTCCGGCATGTTGGAAACTGGCGTGACCCACAAAGCTACCCTCTACCGGATAGCAAAAACTACAAAGTCTGGGCATGGGAGTTCCTTCGTCGGAATGCGGAGTACGGGGCGTTCGCCCTGTGGTGCGCCACCTTGCCGGAAGACCTTCGCACTCGACAAAAACCAAAATCATCCGACTTGGTGGAGCATCTTGTCTGCATGCCTCCTGCTCCTGCATCTGTGCGCACCTATGACGACTATAAAAAATGGTGTCGAAAAGAAAAGCAAAATTGCACCGTCCAGACTCCCAATCAAGTCCTGCGGTCGGCGTGGGGAATAACTTACCCGCTTTTGCCAAGTGAGAAATTTCCTGTCACAAAGAAAGCCAAGACGAGGTTCAAGCGTGCGCCAAAATTCCTCAGTACAACTATTTCTCATTTTCTGCCTGCGTGGGCGCAGCGGAACAAGGGATGTATAAATTATCCCGGAATTAGAAATATCGCTACAAACCTCAATCCCGATGAAATACTTATCCGCTTCAGGATTGATGAGCCAATTGAAAAGCAAACAAAGCGTGCGGGAGTATTTCTGGATCAGTGGCAGCGGAGATATTTGAAGGCCAAGCATATCAGGATTGCTTCTCAGTCCGCCATGAATGATATTCCGAAGCCAAAGTCAGAAGCACCAATAAATAGGGTCGATCTTAAAGCCGTTCACTATATGCTGCGAATTCTTGATGCCGCGCATGACCCAATTCTTGGGCAGAATGAGCTTTCCCAAAAAATTGTGCGTGATCTTCTCAAGAAATTTGGAAGCGACAAGGAATTGGACGCTTTTATGAGCGGGGAGGTCACGGTGGCTGATAGCTGGGAGCCGCCAACCTTTAGTGCTGCCCAGGTTAGAAGTTGGTATAACATGGCATGCCACTATGTGACGCAGAATGGCTATTTAGCAGTTGCCGCGTATGTCGCTGATCACAAAAAAAGAAAGAAGTGATCTTTGAAGTTTTGGCGTACGTTTCAATAGAATAGCATAAATTTAAATTTATTTCATATTTCAATTTAAATTGAATGCGCAAAATTTTCTATGATACCATAAATAAAATTATTTGAAATTCATTGTGCTTGCTAAAATATCTGCGTGCTTTTGAATTCTGGTAATACTATCGGTTTTTCCAATAAAGCCTTTCTAAGGCATCATATGGGGTGCTTATTGCACCGACTGGGGGCGCTGCTTCCCCGGTGGCTGCACGGCTCCGACTTGGTTCGAGAATGCCGTGAACTGGAGCAGCGTTGTTGGCGTGAACTTGGCTACTCGCAACAACCAGTCTTTGGTGGCGATTTGCCGCCGTTTTTAATTGCGGATGCTGATGGTCATTCCGCCGATTTGTCGAACCCAACTGACCCGGCAGACCTAGCTGACCTGATGGCTGCTTTGGTGCCATCGCCGTTGCCTGCATCGTCAATCGCTGGCATGAATCTCAGTGCGCTGAATCGCCTGCTGCCCCTATCGCTCTTCGAGTTCCAGTGGCTGCTGTGGTCCTACTGCATCCAGCGCTTCGGCAGTGCGATCCTGCCCAAGATTCCTTTGCGTGATCAACAGCACGGCTGCGAGGTGCTGGCGCTACTGAGCGAGATGCCGGTGGATGCTGTTCGGGATGCCGTCGCGTCGCGCCGGATGCACATGTGGGGTTTGCTGGATGGCATGGGTAGTGATGGTGCGATGCCATCCACGCTCAGCGGCTGGCTGTTGGCCACCGACCAATTTGCTGATTGGATCGAGCAACCCTATGACTCGGACACTGACTTGTTGATAGCGCTCTGCCAGGCGCAAGTTTCATTGCCAGCCTCTCGCTGAGGCCACGTCTCACGTCGGCTGCTTTTCTGCGGCCGCACTGATTTCTCTCACCCGCGTTTTCTATCCAGTACCTGTTTGCGGAGGACTACGCACGTCCATTTTTTGACCGTTTTATTTCGTTCCCTAACCAAGGAGATATTTATGACCACAACACCCACGTCCGCAACCAATGCAGCGGCTCCTGCGCGGACCGCACCGACCATCATCTATTCCAACACCGCCCGGTTCCCGCTGGGCCAGATCGTAGCCACGCCCGGAGCATTGGAACTGCTGCAAGAAACCGGCTTCAGCGCAGCGGCCTTGATCTCGCGGCATGTACACGGAAGTTGGGGCGACCTATGTGAAGAAGACCGAACAGATAACGAGTTTGCCGTGACCCGGCGTCTACGGATTCTGAGTTGCTACCGGCTGGTGGATGCGGAGCGACTGGCTGCGACACCCAGAGAAAAGCGGTCTTCACTACCCACTTTGCTCGTCATCACGGAAGCCGACCGCAGCGTGACCACGCTACTGCTGCCATCGGATTATTGAAATGTCCAAGACGGTCTCATTGAATCGCCCGGCAGTGTCCTATCGGTTCCAGCGTGTGTACCCAGGATTGCAGACCGGGCACGCGCTGACCGTGCAGACCAAACGACAAGAACCAGTCCGGTTCTTCATGCAGCAATCTGATCTTGACGGGGCCTGCGGGGTACACATCGCGGCGATGATTTTGGCGATCCACGATCTCGCAAAACCGTCTGCCCTGCATGAGATGAGCCACAGAAAAACGGGTGTCGCTGCAACGGTCTGGCAAGCATTTCAGCACACATTTTTTGCAGGAGTCCACCCTGAAGAGTGGGTGGAACTAATGGATAGCCTTGACCTGCCATTGGCACTGACAGCCAAGTACGGCATGCAAGACAACGCCGATGGATACGCTCTTGAATGGCTGATGTGCGGCGGTGATCTGGTGGCGCTGGCATTTGCGTCAGTCAAACACACCAGAACCAAGCACTGGGCGCTGGCGGTTGGTGTTGAGGGTGCTGTGGTCGGCAAGGTGCATACGCCAGACACCATTCTCTTGCTCGACCCCAGCGCCAGCGAGCCGAGTTTTGCTCCCTCGAATGCGCGGCTGCGTTTGCCAACGACTGGCCCTGGCAGTCGGCAAGCACCACCGGATTCACTCAACCCCTCGAAAGACGGCAAGCGCAAGCCTGTGCATTGGATGTACGAGGCGGCAGAATGGAATGCCGAAGAAGTTCGATTGCTGGCCGCTGTGCGGTTGCAACGGAGGGTGGCAGCATGAAGCACGTTTTGATGCGGCGCCAGTTCCTCAAGATCGTTGGTGGCATGGTGCTGTCACCCCGGCCACTGCTTGCGGCATCGACCCCGGCCAGTGGAATTCAACAAGTGGTGGCGGCGCTGCTGGTGGCGACAGAAGAAGGCTCTCTGTTGCAGATTGACCCGGAAGATTTACGCAACGCGCTGAAGCTCTGCGGTAGTTCCCCCATGAGCTTCACGGTGACCAACCACGACGCAGACAAGGTTCTTGATACTTGCCGCGATGCGTTGGCCGGGATACCGAGCCACAACATCAAAGCCGCCGTGGTGGTGTGCAGCGGGTACGGCAAGGGCTTTGAACTGACCCAGTGTGCAGGGGTCTTCAGGGCCGTTCAGCACGCCATGGACGAATCGACGTATCTGGTGTTCGGCGTGGTACTCGATTCCGCGCTGGTGGACGCTATGAGCGTCAATTGGCTGGCTGGTGCACCGGACGGTTAGCGCAGCGGTGAGCGTCGTGTTCCTTGTGGCCGATCCCCGGTCTTTGCTAGCGACGCCTCATTGATCCGGCGCTTCACCGACGTGCGGCGAAGGCTCTTCGGCAACTGGGCCTCGAAGCCGCCCATCAATTCGGTCATGGTCATGCCAAGGGACTTCGCCAGCGAGTCCAGTACCAGCAACGTAGGTGCAGACAGACCGCGCTCCAACAGCGAGATGTAAGTGCGATCCATGGATGCATCGAAGGCGAGTTCGGCCTGGGACTTGTCGCTGTCCTTGCGCACGCTCTTCAGGTACTCACCAAACGCCACGGCCAGCGGATGACGGTCGGCAGCGACCTTCTTCTTGGCGGTGGTTGGCGTGGATTCCATTGAGGCAAAAATGCCTCAATGACGACTTAAATACGACAGAGTTAATTCTTCATTGTGAGAAACTTCCAGATACAGAAAGAGGATGGAGATGACAGCAAAACTTAAATGCGTGGCCTGGGGTTGCCTCGCCATGGTGTGCGGTTCGGTTTCCGCGCAGATTCGTGATGGCGCCTATACCGGAACAATCGACTGCGGCCCCTTGCTCACCAACCCTCAGCAGGGCGGATGGAGCCAGACCGTTCAACTGACCGTTTCGGGCCAAAGCGTGACCTGGGAACGGCTTGACAGTCGGCTGTCCGAGTCTGGCTCCGGCACACTGCGCAATGGCCGCGTGAGCTTCAATCTGGAGGGCCGTTGGAACCCCGGGCAGCGAAGTACCGGCCAATGGCGCAACGTCGTCATGTTGGAGTGGAAAGACTCTGCGCTTTCCGGGCCTGCCACCATCTTCTCTGCCAATGGAGATCAGCGGCTACGCGATTGCTCGGTGCAAGTTGCGATGGCTGGCGGCGCTAACCCAGTAGCGGTGCCACTGCCGGTATCGGGTTCTCTTTCAGCCGCTGAGCGTGCCAGGCGTGAGCAGGACGCCAATCGAGAGAAAGACGCGCTGCGCGAGCGAGCGATCCGGGAGAACGAAGAGCGCATTGCACGCCAACGGGAAGCCCAGCGCCGCGAAGACGAACAGGCGCAGCGCCAAGCGCAGGAGCGCCGTGATGCTCAGCGCCGTAGCCAAGAAGCCTGGGAGCAACAGCAGCAAGCGGCCGAGCGCCAGCGCGAAGCTGACCGCAAAGCCAAAGAAGAGCAGGAGCGCCAGCGTCAGGTCGCCGCGAAGCAGCAGCAAGAGCGCGAAGCCCAGGAACGTGCTGCAGCCAATGCGAAACAAGAGGCCCATGCCAAAGGTGCAGCCGCTCGCCAGACTGAGCGAATCAAAGCACTCGGAGTGCCTTCATCGCTGGCCAATGCCACCTTGTATGTGAACTACATGGGTCAATGGACTGTGCTAATGCCTTGCAACCAATGGCTGGGTTTATTGCTTGAGAACTCGCTCATCGCGTCGGTTCAAAGCGCGTCAGTCAGAGGGTTTCCCGGTATCTCCGTGAAGCGTACAGGTCACCCCGCCGTTACGTTTCTCTTTCGAGTGGAAGGCTCAGAAGCCTACATCCATGCCCTCGTGGCAGACGGCAAGGCCGAACCGATACGCACTCCCTCCGACCACAGCCAAGTCGCTTTGATGATGCGCATCCTTACCGATGAAAAGTCGATGAAGTAAGCACCGCCATAGGCCCCGTGGTTCCGGTTTTTGCATTCCCTTTTGCGAGCACATCATGAGAATTTCCATATCTGATCCCCGCGTAGCGGGCGCGTCTCTTTCTGTCGTCATGGCCGTTGTGCTGTCCGGTTGCGGCGGCGGTGGTGGCGGCAGTGACACAAGCGCACCGACAGCGCCAGCGACCCTAACGCTGGCGGCTGCTCCGGCCATCGCCCCGGTCAACGGAACCACGGGTGCCGACTATGCGCCTGCGGTGCAATTCACGGCTAGCAAGGCCCTGGCTGCTGCCGGTATCAAATTGGTCTGCGATGGGGTGGCCGTGGCGGGCAAGACCACTGTCTCCGGCGCCGTGGCAACATTCAAGCCAGATGCTCCAGGAGTTGCCGCCAATGCGCAGTGCACGGCTACGGTGGACGCGGCAGCGACGAAAGATGCAGCCGGAACAGTGTTCACCGGATCAACGGCCCTAACGAGCTTCACGGTGAAAGCGCTGGCATGCCCTGGTGGCACGGCCAACACCCCTCCGTCGTTCAATGGCGCGGCGTTGGTGGCTGCCTGTGGCAATGTGTTCGTTGAGTCCGCTGTTGCCAAAAATCTCTGGCCGGGGATCGTCAATGGCATCCAGACGGCGCTGGAGATGGATCGCAAGGTCTACGGTCAATTGCAATCGGCTCAGCCGGATGTGCTGGTGTGCCAGTCAGGAAGCTGCGCAGACTACTTCGCCGGACCTCGTCGGCGTAATGTGACGCTGTACCCAAACACGTATGCGGGCCAGTATGTGGCGCCGCGCATGACTGTGGTGCTCACGTCACCGAACTGGACGCAGAACCCTTATGTGCTGGCCCATGAGTTCTCGCATGTGGAGGTGGCAACGCGCACTGGTGGCAAGCACGTGCCAGCCTGGTTCGACGAGGGTCTGGCGACCTATATCGCTGGTGAGCCGATCTGTACGAACGTCACAGGCAAGGGTATCGACGATCTGCGCAAGCTCGATCTGGAGACAGATTGGGTTGCTTACACCGGGCCGGAAGACGTTTTCTTCAAGACGTACTGCCAAGCACGTGCGGAAGTGGCTGCTTGGATCGGCAAGCGTGGTAACACCGGAGTGGTGCAACTGCTGGATGCTGTGCGTCAGGGGCAGTCGTTCGCGGGGCAGTATGGAGCAATGCTGACGCAATAAAGCTAGCCGCCCCCTATCGCTGGCGGATGATTTGCAAGCTTTTTTGCGGCACTGACCAGCGGTTACGGTCGCTGTTTCAGCAATCACCGTTGCAGTCGAAACCGTCAATGTTAGTGATGGAGAACATGAGATGCGATTCGCGCTGATAGTGGTGGTCAACGGCTGAATTTGGTGTGAGAGACGGTACCGGAGATCGTCAAATTGGCCGTTTTGAGCGAATTTCGATGGTGGCGTGTGGCTCTCCAGCGCCAACCATCGAAAGCGCGCCAAATCGCGTTTAAATCGATTTCATATTGTGATATTTGGTGGTGGCCGGAGCGTTGAACGTGTCGCTGCTTGTTTATTGACTTTTGCGTCTCCGGCGTCAGCTCCTTTGCAAAGGGCATCCCATTTGTGGGCATAGCTTTTGAAGCCGGTACCGTGGATCAAAACCTCACGAATGGTTTTCATTGCACGGCGCTGAAGTTCGACGCTGGGCTCTCCACGAATATCAATGCCGGTTTTCGCCAAGATGGTTTTGTGCGTGGCCGCAAACGTGCTGTGACTATCAGTGAATACCGTCCGATGCCCGCCAAGCCACAAGAGCAATTTCATTTGTTGAACGCTTGTGAGTTTGCCGAGGTGCTCAATGTTGGGCACCACACCGCCTGCGGTGGAGAGGCGGTCGATCCACACTTGCATCCGCTGGCGGGCAGCATCAACATTCCATGCTGGCGGGTCATTCAGGCCAAGGCGCTTGAGTTCAGGTGCGCGCAACACGAGTTCCATGCGCGCACAGTTTTGGACTTTGGCAATCAGATAGTCCCGACCGTAGACATTAGCGGGCAGGCCACGGCCGCGCTTCTTGATCTCAAAATCCTTGCGATAGATCCTGAACGTCCAACGGTTACTGTGCTGGCCAGCATAGACGGTTTCATCACCGTACGAACCGGGGTCCTTAGCTTTTGCGTACATCAGGCTGCGAATGGCTGCCATGACAGCGGCTGCGCGCTCGGGTGTCCCGCAGGCGCAATGCAGGGCATAGTCCACGCGCTTCATCTCGAACTTCCCGCGATTGATTTTGCGGCGTTCTGCTGCCGTGGGCTCGATTCTCATCCGCTCAAGGACAGCAAATATCAGTTGTTTACAGGGCTCGAATAGCGCTTCCACACCAACAATGTTCTGGCCGGTCAAGAACTTGGGAATGGATGCCTCGATCATCAGCTTGGTGCCTTTTTCACGGCTGAAAACACGGGCCTTGATCGTGGCAGAGAACGGGGAGTGGACTTGAAGCTGGTAGTTGCCGTGCCAAGTGATATTTGGGTTGTTCTGCGCAATCTTCCGAAGGGACTTGTGGCCCACATCAATGAGTACCGCAACGGTATCAATCAGACATGAAAAGAACGGTTTCCAGTCCAACGCCGGTTTGAGCACCGTGGTTGCCAGCGGAAAGCGCATGCTCGGCTTCACCAGCGTGGCCAGGTGCTCTGGCACTGCCCGTTTGGGCACGGTGAGCTTGTGGGTACGGCCAACAGTCACCGATGCGCGTTTTGCTGGCGCTTGTGCATTGGAAGACCAGAGGGAGTTACTGATGGGGATGGGCTCGTGTTTACGAAGACGTTTTGAGGATTTCATCATCGTTTTCCAAAATTGAATGTATTCGTGGTTTGTTGCGTATTACGGTGATCAGCGGCAAGAGTGATCCGGGGTCTGTATTCCAGCCTTTTCACGCACTCTTGCGCAGGCTCTGAGTTGTGGCTTGTCTCTCCAAATGGACGTGACAACGTGACAAGCCTAGTCCGCCGTTTCACCGTCAAAGCGGACAGAGGCACGGATCGCATAAAAGCGTTTACGCAGCTTTTCTTCCATGGGCAGCCGTACTTGCATTTGCCAGCCCTCGCTGTTTTTCACCAAATAGCCCGCGTCATACAGTTTCTGCAACGCCATCTGGAGGCCGAATTTCTCGGTCAGAAGGGCCTCCAGCACCCCAGGCAAGAGCAGATAAACCATCTCACCGCCGCTGCCTTTGGTGTAGCCCATGACATTGCTTTGATCCGAGCGTCCGAACATGGCAAGGGCCGGGAAACGGTTGGCATTGCGGTCGATGAAGTCACGGACGGTCGTGATCACTTTTTCGCCGATGGGCGTGGTGTGGTGGGCTTGGCGAGCGGCATGCTCACGCAGAACCAGGCGCACGGCCTTGAGCACCACCTCAGGCTTGAGTTTGAGCACCTTGAGATTGATTGCCAACCAGCCCGTCACGACCCAGACCGCCAATCCGCTGACTAGGCGCAGCGTGACCCGATCTTTAATGTCCAAGCCTTCCAGCAGCCCGGCCTCTGCTTCCTTCAGCTTCTGGGGAAGCCAGGCGCGAATTTTGCCGGGAGGCTGCTTGGCAATGGCGGCGATCCACTCGGCCCAGGGCGCACCGTAGTGCTCCCCACACGCTCGCTTGAGTTGATTCGCAAATTCATGCGCCTGCATGCCCTCTGGCAGAGTGTGAAAGGCACCGTTCGGCCCCTGCAGTACCAACTCGAAGCAACGAGCGGAGAAGCCCTCCGGCAAGCTCATCTTGGAGTCGCCGAACATTTCCATGAACGACATTTCCGACGAAAAGCTCACACCGCATGACAGTTCATCGCCTGCCTGGACTTTCTGGTTGGCCGTGCTGGTTAGGCGCTGCCCGCCATTGGCAACCAGGAAGCAGAGTCCCATCAGCCCCTTCATGTCTTCCGCTTTGTGAACGTCTTGGAAGAATACGGGCGCGTCCGGGTGCTGCTCCATCTTCACGCGCAGGCCATTGGTGGTGCCCGATGCGTCGTCGATCTTGTCCGCGCGCTCACGGACACTGCGGCCCGCCTGCTGCAGCGTGGTCTTGCCCATGCTGCTGGGGGCCACGATCATCAAGATGAGGATCTGCAGTCCCAGCGCGCGGGCCAGCGCTGGAGACAGCGCGGCCAGCACCGATACCAGCATGTAGGGGTTGCCCGGCAGATGGATGCCAATGGCTTTCTGCCAACTGGCGAGGTCTCCGGACGGTGGGTCAATGCCGCCCGCCTCATTGATCACTACAACGGACAAAGGCGGCTTGTGGCCAAAGAAGTAGGGCTTCTCGTGCAAAACGTAGAAGCCATAGCGCTGGCCTTGCAACTGCAGGCTGTGAAAGCCTTCGCGGCGGGCGACGTACACCTCCTTGTCCGCAGACTCTGGCAGGATCGCCGCCATGGTGCGCAGCCCCTTCGGCGACATGAAGCTGGACATTCCGGCGCGTACGGCGAAATGCGCCAACCCCTCGCAACGGCCAAGTGCCAGTTCTTTTACATCCAGGGTGGCGTGGACCTCATTGCCGCGTTTGTCCGTCGCTTTTACCAGCAATTGTCCCGACAACTCCCCCTTGTCATTCACTACTTGGTTGACCGAGAGCAGGTTCTTCGGCAAATCGGGGCTCAGCCGGGTGGCTGCGGGCTTGGACGAGGGCTTTTGCTTTTTCGGTTTGCTCTTAGCCGCAGGGGTAGCGGCTTCCTTCTTGTTGTGATCGTCTGCTTTGGCTGTCTGGTTCATGGCCTTAATCCTTCGCGACGATCATGCTCATATGGGATTGAAGGAACTTGGCCACTACCTCATCGGTGTAGCGCACCGTTTTACCAATCTTGATGTAGGGAAGCTCTTTCTTGAATTTGCCCAAATAGCGCCACTGCGCGGGCGTTCTGGGGTGGATTTTCAAAAGTGCCGTCAAGTCTGCGTCAGACCATAGTTTTCCAGGGACAACCAGTCCTTCAGTGGATTTTTGAGTCACGATATTTGCGCGATTGCGCGCCCGTTCAAAATTAATACATGGCATCTGTCGATGCCGCTTGAACGTTTGTTTACCGCTTGGGCTGTTATTGTTGAAGCAGGGGCTTGAAGAGCCGGGCCGAAGCAGCACCCCTCCGTTTGTCTCAGCATGGCGCTGCGATAAGCGGAGAGCCCTAGTCTTGTGCCTCTACTCTTGGCTTCTGTCTCTGCTGGTTCGCATGGTCGCGCAGGTCAGCAAAATTCTCAAAAAAAGTAGCCACCCTCTACTTTTTTGACAGCGATGCGAGGGTGTGCTGGCGTTTTTCTTCGTGCTTTCCGAGGGATGTGGCTGGTGGTGTTCATGCCGCTGAGCATGTGACAACGTGACAAGCCATACGCGCAAGCTTGCAACGCTAGCGATTGCAGGTCTTTTTTACAGTCTTGCAAAAAGACTCCAGAACAGTGCGCCATGTGATGACGCCACTCTGCATCCAGCCAAGTAATAAAGCCGCTCAAAAGCCGTTTTGGTGGCTTCTGGAGTGGATTTTTCTGATGGTTATTGACAGCAGCGGATGACGACGAGTAGTAATCTTCTGTCTATTTGAAGTACACACTAGTCATACAAAAATTGGACGCTCATTTTGTGTCTATCTGGAGTGGTTTTGGAATTTATTGACAAAGTCCAAATTACCTTATAGATTCTATCTAGACACATTTTGTGGAGAGAGCCGACCATGACGACGAAACAGCAGCCCGCCAGCATCGGACAAAAGATTGGCTATGTCCGGGTCTCCAGCGTGGATCAGAACGATGCGCGCCAACTAGATGGGCTGGAGTTGGACAAAATATTCACGGACAAGGCCAGCGGCAAAGATGTGCACCGGCCGCAATTGCAGGCAATGCTCAGTCATGTGCGCGAAGGGGATCATGTGTACGTCCACAGCATGGATCGCCTGTCCAGGTCGTTGAAAGACCTACAAGAGGTGGTGGAGTCGCTGACGGCCCGGGGGGTAGCGGTTGAGTTTTGCAAGGAGAACCTGAGGTTCGAGCGGCCAGGAAGTAGTGGCAACAGCCATACGGCGGCCTATTCCAAGCTACTTATGCAGATGCTCGGAGCGGTGGGGGAGTTCGAGCGGGCGCTGATCCGAGAGCGTCAACGGGAGGGCATCGCTATTGCCAAGAGCAAGGGCGTTTACAAAGGGAGAAAGCCTGTGTTGGATGAGGCTTCGGCAATAAAACTGCGAGAAATGGCACACAATGGTATGCCGAAGACAGATATTGCCCAAGCTCTTGGAATATCAAGAGCGAGTGTCTATCAATATCTTAAATCAATGTAGCGCATCCATAGCTGCACAAGATCGATTTGTGAAAATAACTAGTCTGGGGTCAGCATTCTTTCGCCTAGGTAGAAAAGGCCCCAAAAAGTCACAGATGTCATCTGAAAGAGTGCAAATAAAAATGCAAAAAGTCCTATCCAATGTAACACGATAGCTGCGTCAGGCCATGTTGATTTCACGGCAGGCGCAACAATTAGGGCAGCCATTGCAGCCAAACTGAGAACGATACTCAGCGCAGTGAGATACGCAAACATCGACGTCAGGAAGCGCCGTCTAGTAGCGGTCACGCTTTGCAAGACGCCGTTGTACTTGATGTACATCGTGGGTGCCGGAGCGGGCATTGCCCGATCCAAATGGGGGCTGTTAAAAGATGAGACCGCAGCCAGTGCGGCAATGTAAAAGCCAGCCAAGGTTTGTACGAATCCAAGCAAGCGCTCCAGCAGCCCTTGCGCCCCGAAGATGTTCACTGGAGTCTTCAACAGCCAGAGTCCTGCTACCGCCACCGCTGTTAAGAAGGCGGGCAATACCCAGTTCACCCATAACGGTAGACGTGATGGATGCCTAACGGAGAGGAATGAAAAGGGCCTGAGCAGGTCCAACATTTTGATAGCTGCTTATGATGGCACTAACTGAAGCAAGGGTTTCATACCCGCCAGGATGACAGTGCTCAGTCGTTCTTGCTGTGCTTCCACATCAGAGTCGAATTCAATGTGTTCTTTGAGCGTGAATGCTGCATCCAAGTTCTTAATGTCCAATACGGCACTGGTACGCTTGCCTGCCACAGTTTTGTAATGAAGCCGAAGTTTGTCGTAGATAGCGCCATCCGGACTTTGCCGAAACGAGCGTACCGCATTGGTAATAGTGGCACCAGTAACTGTCTTGGGTATACGAGCTTGGATGCCAAGGCTTCGCTCCACGATCTGTAAGTTCCCACCTGCGTCGAACTTTGCCTGCTCGTGTGCAATCAACTCCATGCTTTCAAACTCGCCGGACTTCAGCGCAGTGGCTAGTGTCTGCCCTTGATGCCCATAGGCCGCAAAACGGTACTGAACCTTATATTGCAACGGTTTGCCATCTGGGGTTTTGGCTCCCGACGGATCATCGAAATAAAAAAGTGACTTGCTGCGCGGGTCTTTGGAAGCTTGGCGCGACATTAACCGTAGCATCACTTCAATATCCTGTGCCGCGACGCTGGCTCCCATCGTCAGAAGCATTGCCGCCTTCTTGCCATCCGTATTCGGACGAATCAGTACATGAGCCGAAACTTCAATGCCCTCTACCTTGGTTTTACCGGCCTTGCGGAGTTTGGCTGTTCCCAAGTCGCGTAGTGCCACATCGGACAATGCGGCATTGGCCTTGCTAACTAGCAACTCGTAGCAGTTGTTGGCTGCATCGTAGTTCCAGTCTGCAAGCACCGTATGTAGCTGCGAGGACTGTCGAATGGTGCGCGGCAACTTGCTGCCCGAAGCAAGTAAAGTGAAGTTTTGAAGTAGGTCTGTCAGAGATGCGCAACTCGGATTCTTGACAGCGGCATTTGTGAACGAACTAAGGTGGATTTCATAGAAATGCACTGTGCGTTTACGCAGCGGCAAAGACATCTTTTCTCCCTCGAAAATTTTTTTGTTAATTGCCTTGTGCAGCCTCGCCTTGCACAGCACTTTCCTCTACTTGCAGCCAACTTAGGCGACAGCGAATACTCTGCGAGTCGAGATAGCGCGATTGATCTGCTGCGCTACCGCCTTCGCAACTGGTGGTGGAAAGGCATTACCAATTTGCCGGTAAGCTGCAGTTTTTTTACCTGAAAAAGCCCACTCATCAGGGAAGCCTTGAATTCTTGCCGCCATCCTTGTCGTAAGACGAGGCATACCGACGAAATCGCGCTCAGGAGGCTCGTCCCATATGCCATGACCATCCACACCAAGGGTCGCCCACGCCTTTTTTGCTCGTGTCGGCCCTAAATCTGGGCCCCCGTGCTTCTTTGAGCCTCCAACCAGCGTAGGAGCAATAGCATCCGCCATTTCCTTCCAGCGGCTGGCACCGCGCCATCCGCGTGCGGCCATCAAATCATGAAGCAATTCGCCCACTGTCGGGGGCTCATCTATGTGCGGCTCGGGCCAGGAGAAATTTCCGCCAACATCTTTGTGGATACCTACGAAGATGACGCGGGGCCGAAGCTGTGAGACGCCGAAGTCGGAAGCATGGAGCAGACGCCAGCCGGGGGTGTATCCGAGCTTCTTTAACTGCTTTTCAACCTTGGTTCTGTAATCGTCAAATACCGCATCCAGTAGCCCGCGCACATTTTCTAGCATCACGGCACGAGGGCGACACTCATCTACCAAACGAATAGCTTCTGGAAATAAATCACGCTCGTCATCAGCGCCAAGTTGTTTTCCCGCTTTTGAAAACGGAGGGCAGGGTACACCCCCAGCCAATAAATCGACACCTTTATAGTCGCTTGCACTAAAAGTACGAAGATCAGTTTCAAATACCTGCCAATTGGGGCGATTGGCGCGAAGGGTGGCGCACGCTGGAGGCTCAATCTCTACAAGCGCCTCATGGTCGAAGCCTGCCATTTCGAGCCCGAGTGCTTGGCCGCCAGCACCGCTACAGATTTCAATTGATGTTGGTCCACTCATTTTGTGTTATTCGAGCTTGTTGTCAGAATTTAGAGGCAGTGGAAGCTGCCCTGGTTGAGGGTTCAGATGCTGGACATACCGCAGCATGAATTCACGTAGAACTTCCGAAGCAGCCAAGTCCTGAGACCTACATACCTCTACAAAGGTATCCCTAAGGTCTCGCTCAATGCGTATGCGCATGCCTGCATCTTTTCTCTGCATCCACACACTCTAGCATGTGGATACACACTTGTGTATCCATCCGGAAGACCTCATACTGCCGCCACCCAGTTGACAAGTCAGCAGATGACCCTCTTCCAGAACCCAGAAGTGTCCTCGCCCAACGATCAAGCGCTTTGCGAAGTACGGGACTTCCTTTGCGGGAGGCCCGATCTGCTTGGCATCGTGGGCCGGGCGATCCGCAAGTCGTTTGACGAGGTCATTGATGGCCCGCGCACTGGGCGCTACCGCATTGAGCAGTTGGAAAAAACCGAGAAGACATACATTGGAACGAAGGTCGAGATCGTTCTCCGTACCGAGCTAGGGCTGGAGCGTGGTCATGTCCTCGACAATTTAATTCGTGGCCATGAGGTGGACACCAAGTTCACGGTCGGGAGCACTTGGATGATTCCGCGAGAGGCAATAAACCAGTTGTGTTTGCTCGCTACGGGTGACGACAACAATGGACGGTGTGGGCTAGGCATCCTTCGTATGGTGCCTGAGGTGCTGACTAACGGAGCAAACCAGGACGGCAAAAGGAGCGTATCTGCGCTTGGAAGGGGGCAAATCACCTGGCTCGCGCAGGGGCAGATGCCTCGGAACTTCATGTTGGACCTGCCAGATGCTGCTCGCGCCACGATCATGTCTGCGCCAAGTGGTCGGCAGGCGATCTGGGAGTTGTTCAGAAACGCAACTGGACGGCTTATCCCTCGTTCGGTTATTGAGCAAGTGGCACAGCAGAAGGACTCAGCTAAGCGGGCACGAGAATCGAAGGCTGTGCTTGCCAAGGAGGGGATTCAGGTCTTGTGTGCTACGTACAAGGAGGACAGGGCAGAGTTCGTGCGGCATGGCTTCAAGCAATTTAACGATGACGACTGGTTGAGTATCCGGCACCCTTGACTTCGCTGGGGGCACCCCCGGTGCACTGGGGCGGGCCTGAGTGCAGAGTTCCTTGCTACTTGCCGCCAGCATTAAAAATGGACCTGACCGCCTTCTCCATTGCTTCGCGTACTGGATCAATCCACAGCCTGTCATAAGTCTTCGTGGTATCCAGAGACTTGTGGTTGAGCGACTTGCCGATGATTGAGAGATTGGCTCCGCTACCTGCCATCCAGGCGCCGAAAGTGCGCCGCAGGTCGTGAAGTCGCACGTCTTCGATGCCCGCTTTCTTGCGAACGGTTTCCCATGCTCGCTTGGGCTCGACCAGATGGCCTTTGGCCCCGGTGCTGGGGAACACGAACGGACTGCTGACGGCGTTAGGGTCTGCCTTGCGTTCAGCGAGGATTTCGAGTGCCTGCGGCAGCAGGGGGATGATCTGCGGCTCGCCGTTCTTGGTCTCAGGGATCATCCATTCGTTGCGCACGAGGTTGATTTGATCCCAACGCATCGCGAGCACGTTGGAGCGGCGCGCCCCGGTGATCAAGCTCATCTTGATGTAGTCGCGGGCCACGGGATTCTTGCATTCGTCTACTGCCCTAAAGAACGCCGGAAGCTCTTCACGGGTCAGGAAGCGCGAGCGCTTGTTTTCCTTGTGCCGCCTGACGCCGCGACACGGATTCAATCCATCGTAAAGCTCTGCGCGGATGGCCTCGCTGAAAACGCTGCTGACCAAGGCCAGCACGCGGTTGGCAGTGATGGGGTGCGTTTCCGCGATCTTGTTGAAGACAGTCTTGATTTCGTGAATACCGATCTCTGACAGGCGGCGCTTGGCAAGGTTGACGCCGTACTTCCGGTCGGACAGGTACTTGGTGAACTTTGCTAAGTCCTCCTTGTGCGTCTTCTTGCGTGGCTTGCTGTGCTGTTCATAGTACAGCGTGAACATCTCGCCGAAGGTGATTTCCGCGCGTTGCTGCCGCTTCTTGTCAGCGGGGTTGCTGCCCAGCGCGACTTTGCCATTGTGTTCGATGGCCTTGGTGCGCGCTTCGTCCACCGTGAGATCGGTGGTGCGGCCGATCTTGATGCGCTCAGGGCGGCGGTTGATCTTCTTGTACAGAACGTAGGTCTTGACGCCGCTGGCGCCGACGCCGACAGCCAAGCCGGGCACTTTTGTGTCGTAGTAATACTTCCAGCCGGACTCCGGGATCGGAAGGTTTTCGATGCTCGCCTTGGTGAAGTTGATGCGGTTGGTGGAGCTTGTCATGGTGGTCAGAACCGTCATGGCAAACGACCATCGGATGGACTCCTGGTTGCTACCGTATTGCTACTGCGCAAGCGAATTGCTACCCCATTGCTACCATCAGAGTCGATTTCGTGTGACGGATGAAAACTTGGTTGATTTAAAATTTGCATTATAAATCAACAGGTTATGACGACTATTGACAGTCCATGACCTAGCGTGATGCTATGCTTTTTGCGTCTTTTAATCCGTTGGTCACAAGTTCGAATCTTGTACGTCCTACCACCCCACTTGCAAGAAGCCTCCTTCGGGAGGCTTTTTCTTTTTGCGCCTGTCAGTCGCGATTGGTCTTCCTACGGCGTGCTCCTCGGGGGCGCAGGTGAAAAAAGGTCCCAGCAGGCAATGAACAGCGCGGCGATCGCGGGGCCGATCACGAAGCCGGTCAGCCCGAAAATGGACATGCCGCCCAGCGTAGAGATCAGCACGACGTAGTCGGGCATCTTGGTGTCCTTGCCCACGAGGATGGGGCGCAGAACGTTGTCCACGAGACCGATGACGCAGATGCCGAAAGCGGTCAGCACAAGGCCTTTCCAGAGGGCACCGGTGGCGAGGAAGTAGATGGCGACCGGCACCCAGATCAGTCCGGCGCCCACGGCCGGCAACAGCGACAGGAACGCCATCAGCACGCCCCAGAGCACAGGGCCCTGAATTCCCAGAATCCAGAAAATGATGCCGCCCAGAGCGCCTTGCGATGCTGCCACCACGATGTTGCCTTTGACGGTGGCCCGGATCACCGTCGTGAACTTGGTGACCAGCTGGCGCTTGTGGGCTTCGTCCAGCGGCGTGGCGTGACCGATGCGCCGGGCGAGGCTCGGGCCATCGCGCAACAGAAAGAACAGCAGGTACAGCATGATGCCGAAGCTCACCACGAATTGCAGTGTGTTCTGGCCGATGCTCAGCGCCTGGGTTGCGACAAACTGGCTGGCCTGCACGGCGACGGCCGAGAACCGCTGCTGCAGTTCGGTCACCGATGTGAGGCCCAGGCGGTCCAGCAGGCCGACGGCCCACGCGGGTAGCGCGGCCATGACCTGCTGGAAATAGAGACCGAAATTGAGCTGGCCGGACCGCACACGCTCATAGATCACCGTCGCTTCCTGGACGAGTGACACCGTGATCGCAATCATCGGCAGGATCACCACCACCAGGCACAGCCCCAGGGTGCACAGTGCGGCGAGGTTTCGGCGCTTGGGCATGCGCCGTTGCAACCTTCGGTGGAGCGGGGCAAAGAGGATGGCCAGCACGACCCCCCAGAACACGGCGCCATGAAATTCCCAGAGGATGGCACCAAAGGCGATGGTGACAAGAATCAGCAGCACCACGAAGGCTTTGTTCTGAACGGTCGAAGGTGTCATGGGGATGTGAGGTTTCTCGATACCCCGCAATGTACGCGAGGCCGCAACCCCCTGCGATGGCGCTCGCTCGGGCGTGCCAGCGGCGCGCTCACCGCGAAATATCGCGGCGTAGATGCGGGAGGCACTGCCCGGGGGGATACCCCCGGGTTTGGGCTGCTGGGTGATCGGTGGCACAATGGCGGCCGCAACCCAAGGCCCTTCCCCAGCCACAGTCGCATCCGCCAATCGGTTCAGCCGTGTCGCGGAAGGTTTCTCAACCAGCTAATGCTTTCCCAAGGAAAGCGGAGGTCAGCGGAATATGAGCGATACGACGTCCGTCTATCAAGCCTATCAAGGCAACACCTATCTCTTCGGCGGCAATGCGCCTTACGTCGAAGAAATGTATGAAAACTACCTGGCCAACCCAGGCAGCGTGCCAGACACCTGGCGCGAATATTTCGACGCACTTCAAAACGTGCCCGCCGTCGATGGCACCAATGCCAAAGACGTTCCCCATCTTCCCGTCATCAATGCCTTCGCAGAGCGCGCCAAGCAGGGTGGCACCAAGGTGGTGGTGGCCACGGGTGCCGATTCGGAGCTGGGCCGCAAGCGCACGGCGGTGCAGCAGCTGATCGCCGCATACCGCAATGTGGGCCAGCGTTGGGCCGACCTGGATCCGCTCAAGCGCACCGAGCGGCCCGCCATTCCTGAGCTGGAGCCCTCGTTCTACGGCTTCAATGACGCCGATCAGGAAGTCGTGTTCAACACCAGCAACACGTTCTTCGGCAAGGAATCCATGCCGCTGCGTGAGCTGATCAACGCGCTGCGCGAAACCTACTGCGGCTCCATCGGTGCCGAGTACATGTATGCCACCGACCAGAACCAGAAGCGCTGGTGGCAGGAAAAGCTGGAAACCATCCGCAGCAAGCCCAACTTCGGCGCCGACAAGAAGAAGCACATCCTGGACCGCCTGACCGCCGCCGAAGGCCTGGAGCGCTTCCTTCACACCAAATACGTGGGCCAGAAGCGTTTCTCCCTCGAAGGGGGCGAGAGCTTCATTGCTGCCATGGACGAGCTGATCCAGTCCGCCGGCGCCAAGGGCGTGCAGGAAATCGTGATCGGCATGGCCCACCGTGGCCGCCTGAACGTGCTGGTGAACTCGCTGGGCAAGATGCCCAAGGACCTGTTTGCCGAGTTTGACCACACCGCACCGGAAGACCTGCCATCGGGCGATGTGAAGTACCACCAGGGCTTCAGCTCGGACGTGTCCACCCCGGGCGGTCCGGTGCACCTGTCGCTGGCTTTCAACCCCTCGCACCTTGAAATCGTGAACCCCGTGGTCGAAGGCTCGGTGCGCGCCCGCATGGACCGTCGCGCAGACCCCCAGGGCAAGCAGGTGCTGCCCGTGCTGGTGCACGGCGACGCGGCCTTTGCCGGCCAGGGCGTGAACCAGGAAACCCTGGCGCTGGCGCAGACCCGTGGCTATTCCACGGGCGGCACGGTGCACATCATCATCAACAACCAGATCGGCTTCACCACGTCCGATCCACGCGATGCGCGCTCCACGCTGTACTGCACCGACATCGTGAAGATGGTCGAGTCGCCTGTGCTGCACGTGAATGGCGATGACCCAGAGGCCGTGGTGCTGGCCACGCAGCTGGCGCTCGAGTTCCGCATGGAGTTCCGCAAGGACGTGGTGGTGGACATCATCTGCTTCCGCAAACTGGGCCACAACGAGCAGGACACCCCCGCGCTCACCCAGCCGCTGATGTACAAGAAGATCGGCCAGCACCCTGGCACCCGCAAGCTGTATGCCGACAAGCTGTCCACGCAGGGCCTGGGCGAAACCTTGGGCGACGACATGGCCAAGGCCTATCGCGCCGCCATGGACGCTGGCAAGCACACGGTCGACCCGGTGCTCACCAACTTCAAGAGCAAGTACGCGGTGGACTGGAGCCCGTTCCTCGGCAAGAAGTGGACCGATGCAGGCGACACCGCCATTCCGCTGGCCGAGTGGAAACGCCTGGCTGAAAAGATCACCGCCATCCCCGACAGCGTGACGCCGCACCAGCTCGTCAAGAAGGTCTATGACGACCGCGCCGCCATGGGCCGGGGTGACACCCCAGTGGACTGGGGCATGGGCGAGCACATGGCTTTTGCGTCGCTGGTCGCATCGGGCTATCCGGTGCGCCTGTCGGGCGAAGACTGCGGGCGCGGCACGTTCACGCACCGCCACGCCGTCATCCACGACCAGAAGCGTGAGAAGTATGACGAAGGCACCTACATCCCGTTGCAAAACGTGGCCGAGAACCAGGCTCCGTTCGTCGTCATCGACTCCATCCTGTCCGAAGAAGCCGTGCTGGCCTTCGAGTACGGCTATGCCTCGAACGACCCCAACACCCTGGTGATCTGGGAAGCGCAGTTCGGCGACTTCGCCAACGGTGCCCAAGTGGTGATCGACCAGTTCATCGCCTCCGGCGAAGTGAAGTGGGGCCGCGTCAACGGCATCACGCTGATGCTGCCGCACGGCTACGAAGGCCAGGGCCCCGAGCACAGCTCGGCCCGCCTGGAGCGCTTCATGCAGCTGGCTGCCGATGCCAACATGCAGATCGTGCAGCCCACCACGGCCAGCCAGATCTTCCACGTGCTGCGCCGCCAGATGGTGCGCGACCTGCGCAAGCCGCTGATCATCATGACCCCCAAGTCGCTGCTGCGCAACAAGGACGCGACCTCGCCGCTGTCCGAGTTCACCAAGGGCAACTTCCAGACGGTGATTCCCGAGCAGGACGAGGCCATCGTGAAGAAGGCCGCCAAGGTCAAGCGCGTGATCGCCTGTTCCGGCAAGGTGTACTACGACCTCGTGAAGAAGCGTACCGAGCGCGAGGACGAAGACGTTGCCATCATCCGCGTGGAGCAGCTGTACCCGTTCCCGCACAAGGCGTTTGCGGCAGAACTCAAGAAGTACCCCAACGCCACCGACATCGTGTGGTGCCAGGACGAGCCGCAGAACCAGGGTGCCTGGTTCTTCATCCAGCACAACATCCACGAAAACATGCTCGAAGGCCAGAAGCTTGGCTACGCGGGCCGCGCGGCTTCGGCCTCGCCAGCCGTGGGCTACGCCCACCTGCACCAGGAGCAGCAAAAGGCCCTGGTGGATGCTGCATTCGCCAAGCTCAAGGGTTTTGTCCTGACCAAGTAAGGCCGGCGATCCCTACCGTACACAGAACAGAACCCTACTGAAAGAATTCAAAATGGCTATCGTAGAAGTCAAAGTCCCCCAGCTGTCCGAATCCGTGGCGGAAGCCACCATGCTCACCTGGAAGAAGAAGGCCGGTGAAGCCGTGGCCGTGGACGAAATCCTGATCGAGATCGAAACCGACAAGGTGGTTCTCGAAGTGCCCGCGCCCGCAGCGGGCGTGCTGTCCGAGATCGTGCAAGGCGACGGTGCCACGGTGACTGCCGAGCAGCTCATCGCCAAGATCGACACCGAAGGCAAGGCCGGCGCCGCTGCACCCGCGGCAGCGCCAGCCGCCGCGCCCGCTGCAGCAGCACCGGCGGCTGCCCCCGCCGCAGCCGCAGCCCCAGCCGCTTCGGGCGGCTCGAAGGGCGACGTGGCCATGCCTGCGGCTGCGAAGCTGCTGGCCGAGAACAACCTGTCTGCGTCGGCCGTGGCTGGCACGGGCAAGGATGGCCGCGTGACCAAGGGTGACGTGCTGTCGGCCGTGGCCGGCGGTGCCAAGGCCTCTGCCGCGCCCAGCGTGATTCCCACCGGCGTGCCCACCAAGGCACTGCCCCAGGTGTCCGCACCTGCTGGCAAGGAAGACCTGAGCGGCCGCCCCGAGCAGCGCGTGCCCATGAGCCGCCTGCGCGCCCGCGTGGCCGAGCGCCTGCTGCAGTCGCAATCGACCAACGCCATCCTGACCACGTTCAACGAAGTGAACATGGCCCCGGTGATGGACCTGCGCAAGAAGTTCCAGGACAGCTTCACCAAGGAACACGGCACCAAGCTGGGCTTCATGTCCTTCTTCGTGAAGGCGGCCGTGCACGCCCTCAAGAAGTACCCCGTGCTGAACGCGTCGGTGGACGGCAACGACATCGTTTATCACGGCTACTTCGACATCGGTATCGCCGTGGGTTCGCCCCGTGGCCTGGTGGTGCCCATCCTGCGCAACGCCGACCAGATGAGCTTCGCCGACATCGAGAAGAAGATCGCCGAGTTCGGCAAGAAGGCGGCAGAAGGCAAGCTGGGCATTGAAGAAATGACCGGCGGCACGTTCTCGATCTCCAATGGCGGCACGTTCGGCTCCATGCTGTCCACCCCCATCATCAACCCGCCCCAGTCGGCCATCCTGGGCGTGCACGCCACCAAGGACCGCGCCGTGGTGGAAAACGGCCAGATCGTGATCCGCCCGATGAACTACCTGGCCATGTCCTATGACCACCGCATCATCGACGGCCGCGAAGCCGTGCTGGGCCTGGTGGCGATGAAGGATGCGCTGGAAGACCCGTCGCGCCTTCTCTTTGATATTTGAGATGCAACCCCCTGAGTCGCTTCGCGCCTTCCCC
>NZ_JBMIRS010000259.1:0-55741 GCF_049198005.1 Paracidovorax sp. MALMAid1276
TTACCAGGTGGAACGAGCCCACTCCACCCGTTCATGCTGAGCTTGTCGAAGCGCTGCGCGAGGCTTCGACAGGCTCAGCACGAACGGGTATGGGGATGCAAGCCGTCAGAACGGCGCGTCTTCGCCCTTGGCGGTGTCGGCCTGGGGTGCGGCTTCGGCCGCGCTGGATTCGGCATCCGCCGCTGCATCAGCCTCCGCGCCCGCAGGCGCATCGGCCGCAGCGGCCTGCCGCACAGCCGCCTTGTCGCCCGCGCTCGCGAACTTGCTGTACTTGCCCACGATGGGCACCAGCTGGCCGTAGATGCGCGGGTTGCCGGCCAGGCACTCGCGCTGCTCCAGAAAGTCGGCCTCGCCGGTGAAGTTGCCCACCAGGCCGCCGGCCTCCGTCACCAGCAGCGAACCCGCTGCCACGTCCCAGATCGACAGGCCCGATTCGAAGAAGCCATCCGTGAAGCCGGCTGCCACATACGCCAGGTCCAGCGCCGCGGCGCCGGGGCGGCGGATGCCGGCGGTGCGCTGCATCACGTCGCCCATCATGTTCATGTAGCTCTTGAAGTTGTCGCCCGGGCGGAAGGGGAAGCCCGTGGAGACCAGGCAGTCCTTGAGCTGGGTGCGCTTGCTCACGCGGATGCGGCGCTCGTTGAGGAAGGCGCCGCGGCCCTTGGTGGCGGTGAAGAGGTCGTTGCGCGTGGGGTCGTACACCACGGCCTGTTCGATCTTGCCCTTCACGGAGAGCGCGATGCTCACGCAGTAGACGGGAAAGCCGTGGATGAAGTTGGTGGTGCCGTCCAGCGGGTCGATGATCCAGACAAACTCGGAATGCTTGGCGCCGTATTCCTTGCCCGACTCTTCGGCCAGGATGCCGTGGCCGGGGTAGGCCGTGAGCAGGGTCTCGATGATGGCCTGCTCGGAGGCGTGGTCCACCTCGGTCACAAAGTCGTTGATCTGCTTTTGCGAGATGCGCACCGATTCCACGTCCAGGGCCGCGCGGTTGATGAGGGCGCCGGCGGCGCGTGCGGCCTTGATGGCCACGTTGAGCATGGGGTGCAGATTGGACGACATAAATTGTGGTGGTGGGCAGCGCGCGGCCGGCGTGGCGCGCGCGTCTGCGTAGCAGGATGAGCGGGAGGTCGGACCCGGCCCGGCGATGCGGGCGGCGACAATGGAGGGCGGGATTTTACCCGCAGTGCCTTTTTTCGCCTAACCGGCTGCTGGTTCCGCAGCCCTGTCCCGCCCATGAAGACCCGTTTTGTCCTGATCAACACCAGCCACGCCGGCAATGTGGGCGCCGCCGCCCGCGCCATGAAGACCATGGGCTTTGACGACCTGGTGCTGGTGGCGCCCCGCTGGGCCAATGTGCTGCGGCGCGAAGAAACCATCCAGCGCGCGAGTGGTGCCCTCGATGTGCTGGCCAACGCCCGCATCGTGGCCACGCTGGATGAGGCCCTGGACGGCATCAGCCACCTGTGCGCCACGGCGATGACGCCGCGCGACTTTGGCCCCCCCGCTGCCGCGCCCCGTCAGCATTTCGAGATGCTATTAAAAGGAGAGCTGTCTGCGCTGGATGGTAAAGCGCTGGAGGCCGAAAACAGTCAAATTTCTGACCAAGACGGTGACCGCCCCGCCGCCCCGTCGGGCGTGGCGTTCCTGTTCGGGTCCGAGCGCTTCGGCATGGCCAACGAGGACGTGTACCGCTGCCACGTGGCGCTTTCCATTCCCACCAACCCGGGCTTCGGCTCGCTCAACCTGGGCGCGGCCATCCAGGTGATTGCCTACGAATGGCGCCAGGCGCTGGGCGGCTTTGCCGTGCAGAGCGCCACGCCGCCCCGCGCGCAGGCCGACGCCGCGCAGGTGGCCGGCATGCTGGCCCACTGGGAGCAGGCGCTCGCCGCCATCGGCTTTCTGGACCCCGCCGCGCCCAAGAAGCTCATGCCCCGCCTTAACCAGCTTTTCAACCGCGCGCAGCTGGCCCCCGAGGAAATCCACATCCTGCGAGGTGTCGCCAAAGCCATGATCGAGGCGGCCGAGGCGAAACGATAGACTGTCCCACCCATTTACAAATAACCACAACCAATGTTCGCCCGCCTGCGCTCCGATATCCAGTGCATCCTCGACCGCGACCCTGCCGCGCGCAGCACGTGGGAGGTGATCACCTGTTATCCGGGCCTGCACGCGATCTGGCTGCACCGCCCCGCGCACTGGTGCTGGACGCATGGCCTCAAATGGCTGGGGCGGTTCATCTCGCACTTTGCGCGCTGGTTCACGGGCATCGAGATCCACCCCGGCGCCAGGATCGGCGAGCGCGTGTTCTTCGACCACGCCATGGGCGTGGTGGTGGGCGAGACGGCCGAGATCGGCGACGGCTGCACCATCTACCAGGGCGTGACGCTGGGCGGCACCTCGCTGTACAAGGGCGCCAAGCGCCACCCCACGCTGGGCCGCGATGTGGTGGTGAGCGCGGGCGCCAAGGTGCTGGGCGGCTTTGAGGTGGGCGACGGCGCCAAGATCGGCAGCAATGCCGTGGTCATCAAGCCCGTGCCGGCCGGCGCCACGGCCGTGGGCATCCCGGCGCGCATCATCCCGTCCAAGGCCGGCGAAAGCGCCGACGTGACCGAGCCGCAGCAGGCGCGCAAGTTCACGGCCTATGGCATCACGCAAGAGGACGACCCGCTCTCGCAGGCCATGCGCGGCCTGATCGACAACGCCTCGTCGCAAGAGCACCAGATTGCGCTGCTCTGGCAGGCCATCGAAAAGCTCTCGGCCACCAGCCAGCAGGCCAAGGACTGCGTGCCCGGTGACGCCGCCATCAAGGAGCAGTTCGAGGCCGGCAAGCTCAACGAGCTGGTGGGCAAGTAAGGCCTGGGCCGCCTGTTTCCGGCACTATCAAAAAAATAGCTGCCAGCGCTTGGTACACAAGCGCTGGCAGCTATTTTTCTTTGATTTTTTGATGCTCAGGCCGTGCGCGGCGCGCGGATGGCGGTCTTGGGACGGAACGCCTTGCAGACCTCGTCACGCGTTTCCAGGTACGGCCCGCCGATCAAGTCGATGCAGTAGGGCACGGCGGCAAAGATGCCCGGCACGACCTGCTGGCCTGCGGCGTCCTTCAGGCCTTCCAGCGTCTCGGCAATCGCCTTGGGCTGTCCGGGCAGGTTGATGATCAGGCTGCGGCCGCGAATCACCGCCACCTGGCGCGAGAGGATGGCGGTGGGCACGAACTTCAGGCTGATCTGGCGCATCTGCTCGCCAAAGCCCGGCATCTCCTTGTGCGCCACGGCCAGCGTGGCTTCGGGCGTCACGTCGCGCAGCGCGGGGCCGGTGCCGCCGGTGGTCAGCACCAGGTGGCAGCCTGCCACGTCGCACAGATCGGTCAAGGTGGCGCTGATGCCGGCCTGTTCGTCGGGAATCAGGCGCGGCTCGAACTGGATGGGGTTGTGCAGCGCGCGCGTGAGCCAGTCCTGCAGTGCGGGCAAGCCCTTGTCCTCATAGACGCCGCTGCTGGCGCGGTCGCTGATGGAGACGATGCCGATCTTCACCGCGTCATGCTGGAGCTCACTCATCGCTGGGGTCCTCGTCGGTGTCGCTGGCCTCTGCCGTGCCCGTGCCGCCCAGGTGCTCGCGCACCAACTGGAACAGCTCGCGGTAGGCGCGGCCCTTGCGCGGCGCCAGGCCTTGCGACGCCTGCACGTTGGCCTCCTTGCCCGCAGGCTGGGCGTCCTTGCGCGCCTGGCGCACCAGGGCACGCAGTTGCTGCGTGTCGGTGGTGGGGTGCTCGGCCATCCAGGCGGCCAGCGTGTCGTCGTCGGCAATCAAGCGGTCGCGCCATTGTTCGGCCAGGTGCAGCTGCAGCTTTTCGGTGGCCGAGCCCTTGCGCTGCTCTTCCAGCGCCTGTCGGGCGGCGTCCACCAGTTCGGGTTCGAGCTTGCGCATGAGCTTGCCCACGTACTGCATCTGGCGGCGCTTGCCTTCGAAATTGGTGATGCGCCGGGCTTCGGCCAGCGCGTCCACCAGCTTGTCGGGCAGGCCCACGGCGTCGAACAGGTCGGCGCGCAGGCTGAGCAGCTCCTTGCCCAGGTCCTGCAGTTCATCGCTCTCGCGCTTGAGGTCGGTGCGGCTGGCGTCGGGCGTGCCTTTGAGTTCGGCCTTGAGCTGAATGTCCAGTTCGCTGCCCTCGGCAACGAAGTGGCCCTTCACAAAGTAGCCTTTTTTGGGTTTGCGTGACATGGGGAGGGGAAAAAACCAGTGGCGCAGAGCGCGCCACAGCGGCAAGTATCATAGCCGCCGCTATGAACAAACCCTCCGACAGCGCCCAGCGCACCCCCGACAGCGGCTTCAGCTACAGCCGCCCGTTTTTTGAAGAGCTGGTGGACCGCGCGCTGGCGCATGCCAAGAAATTGGGTGCCACGGATGCAGGCGCCGAGGCGTCCGAGGGCTGCGGCCTGTCGGTCAGCGTGCGCAAGGGCGAGCTGGAAAACGTGGAGCGCAACCGCGACAAGTCCCTGGGCGTGACGGTCTACATCGGCCACCGCCGGGGCAATGCCAGCACGTCCGATTTTTCGCCCCAGGCCATCGAGCAGACCGTGCAGGCGGCCTATGACATCGCCCGCTTCACGGCCGAAGACCCCGTGGCGGGTCTGCCCGACGCCGACGACATCGCGCCCGAGGACACGCACCGCGACCTGCAACTCTTTCACCCCTGGGCCATCACCAGCGAGGCGGCCGCCGAAATGGCCAAGGCCTGCGAGGCCGCCGCGCTCAAGACGCACCGGCGCATCACCAACAGCGAAGGCGCGGGCGTGTCGGCCCAGCAAAGCCATTTCTTCAGCGCCCACACGCGAGGCTTTCGCGGCGGCTATGCCAGCTCGCGCCACAGCTTCTCGGTCGCTCCCATCGCGTCGCTGCCGGGCAAGAACGCCGAGATGCAGCGCGACGCCTGGTACAGCTCCATGCGCAACGCGGCCGACCTGGCCTCGCCCGAGGCCGTGGGCCGCTACGCCGCACAGCGCGCGCTGAGCCGCCTGGGCAGCCGCAAGATCCCCACCACGCAGTGCCCCGTGCTGTTCGAATCCACCCTGGCCGCCGGCCTGCTGGGCGGCTTCGTGCAGGCCGTGAGCGGCGGTGCGCTCTATCGCAAGAGCACATTCCTGCTCGACTCGCTGGGCAAGCAGGTCTTCCCCAAGCACATCGACATCCTCGAAGACCCCTTCATCCTGGGCGGCAAGGGCAGCTCGCCGTTTGACGAAGAGGGCGTGCGCGTGACGCCGCGCAAGGTGGTGCAGGGCGGGCGCGTGCAGGGCTACTTCCTCAGCAGCTACTCGGCCCGCAAGCTGGGCATGAAGACCACGGGCAACGCGGGTGGCTCGCACAATCTGGTGATGACCTCGCGGCTCACACAGGCCAGCGACAACCTCGACGCCATGCTGCAAAAGCTGGGCACGGGCCTGTTTGTGGTGGAGCTGATGGGCCAGGGCGTGAACTACGTGACGGGCGACTATTCGCGCGGCGCGAGCGGCCTCTGGGTGGAGAACGGCAAGATCGCCTTCCCCGTGCACGAGATCACCATCGCGGGCAACCTCAAGGACATGCTCAAGGGCATCGAGGCCGTGGGCGCGGACGCCTACAACTACGGCGCCAAGACGGTGGGATCGGTGCTGATCAACCGGATGAAGGTGGCGGGGAGCTGAGCTGCGCACACGCCGGCGTGAACCACCCGCCGCGCGATCGGTCCACCCGCCAGGCCCCCGCGCACCGGTGGCCTGCGTTTCTTTGGGGCCGGGCCCGCGCGGCCCTTCAGCCGGGCCTGGCCACCGCCCCCACCATGGCCCGCGCGATGCCGGTGCTGGCGCAGGCGGCGGTCTTGCGCCCGTGTCCGTGTCGCGTGCTGACCGGTGCAGGAGGCATGGGGTGCGCGGGCATACCGGGTGGCCGGCCGGGCGTCACAGGCCGCGCACCAGCTCGCTGATGCCGTCCCACACGATCTGCACGCCCAGGCACAGCAGGATGAAGGCGCTCAGCCGCAGGAACACCGTGGTGCCGGTCTCGCCCAGCGGCTTGAGCAGCTGTGTGGCGTAGCGGAACGCCACGAACAGCACGCAGCCGATGACCACCAGGCCGCCAAAGCCCCCGGCGATGCGGGCCAGCGACGGTGCCAGCTGGTCTTCATGCAGCGTGACGCCGATGGTGATGGCCGCTGCCAGTGAACCGGGGCCGCAGCTGATCGGGAAGGTGAGCGGGTAGAAGGCGTGGGTGCGGGCCATCTCGGGCGTGAAGGCATCGGCCAGGGCCTGCCGGCTGTCGCGCGTGGAGGGGCCCACGGCCAGCAGGCGCCAGGCGTTGGCGGCGATCAGCGAGCCGCCCGCCACCCGCACGATGGGCAGCGAGATGCCGAACAGGTCCAGTACATAGGAGCCCACCAGCATCGCGCCGGTGATTAGCACCACCATGTTGGTCGCAATGCGCCGGGCCAGCAGGCGGCGCGTGTCGTCGCTGGCGCCCTCGGTCAGCCCGAGGAAGATCGGCGCCGTGGCCGCTGGATTCAGGATGGGCAGCAAGGTGGCCAGCACCAGCAGGAAGCTCTTGCCGGCGACCAGGAGCAGGGACAGGGGATCGATGGACATGCGCGTTGGGGCTTGGCCCTTTGCCCCTGGTGGGGGCGTGGCCCTTTGCCCCTATGGTACGGGCACGGAGTGCGCCTGGCCACCAGCGGGCGCGTGGCCCGCGCGCCGCGCTCGCTCAGTAGGCGGCGCCCGGGGCCTGCGCGGCCGGCTGGGCAGAGCCGGTGAAGCGGCCCCGCAGCGTGCGCGCGGCCTGGGCGAACAGCAGCACATCCACCCCCACCGCCACAAAGGTGCAGCCCAGCTGCAGATAGCGCTGTGCCAGCGCCGGGTCGGACGTGAGCGTGCCGGCGGCCTTGCCGCTGGCGATGATGGTGCGCATGGCGGCCTCGATGGCGGCCTGCACCTCGGGGTGGCCGGGGTTGCCCCGGTGACCCATGGAGGCCGCCAGGTCGGCCGGGCCGATGAACACGCCGTGCACGCCGTCCACCGCACAGATGGCCTCCAGGTTCTGCAGCGCCGTCACGGTTTCGGCCTGCACCAGCAGGCAGACCTCGTCGTCGGCCACGCCCAGGTAGTCGCTGCGGGCGCTCCACTGCGAGGCGCGGCCCACGGCGCTGCCCACGCCGCGCACACCCAGCGGCGGGTATTGCGTGGCGGCGACGATGGCGCGCGCCTGCTCGGCCGTGTCCACCATGGGCACCAGCAGCGTTTTCGCGCCAATGTCCAGCATCTGCTTGATGAGGGCCGTACTGCCTTCCACCACGCGCACCACCGGCTGCGCCGGGTGCGGGGCCACGGCCTGCAGCGCGGCCAGCGTGCTGCGCACGTCGTTGGGGGCGTGCTCGCCATCGATCAGCAGCCAGTCATAGCCGCAGGTGGCCGACACCTCGGCCAGGTACGGGTCGGCCATGGACAGCCACAGGCCGACCTGCGGGCGGCGTTCGGCCAGGGCCGTCTTGAAGGGGTTGTGTGCGGGCATGGTGCTTCCTCGGGTTCAGTCCAGCTGCCCCTGGCAGACGTATTTGGTGTGCAGGTAGTCGTCCAGGCCGTGGGTGGAGCCTTCGCGGCCGTAGCCGGATTCCTTCACGCCGCCGAAGGGCGCGGCCTCGGCGGCCAGCGCGCCTTCGTTGATGCCGACGATGCCGGTCTCCAGCGCATCGGCCACGCGCCAGATGCGGCGCACGTCCTGGCTGTAGAAGTAGGCGGCCAGGCCAAAGGGCGTGTCGTTGGCGGCGGCGATGACCTCGGCCTCGGTGTCGAACACCGTGAGCGGCGCCACGGGGCCGAAGGTCTCCTCGCAGGCGCAGGCCATGGCGGCGGTGGCGCCGGTGAGCACGGTGGGCGCGTAGTAGGTCGGGCCCAGGTGGGGCAGGCGCTGGCCGCCGGTGAGCACCGTGGCGCCCCGGGCCACGGCGTCCTGCACATGGCGCTCGATCTTTTCCACCGCGCGGTCGTTGATCATCGGGCCGATCTGCGAGGCCGGGTGGCTGGCCGGGCCGACCTGCAAGGCCGCCACGGCGGCGGCCAGCTGGCCCGCAAATGCGTCGAACACCGCGCGGTGCACGAACACCCGGTTGGGGCACACGCAGGTCTGGCCGCCATTGCGGAACTTGGCGGCCATGAAACCCTGCACGGCGGCGCCCACGTCGGCGTCTTCGAACACGATGAAGGGCGCGTTGCCGCCCAGCTCCAGCGACAGCTTTTTCAGCGTGTCGGCGCTGCGCCGCGCCAGGTGCTTGCCCACGGGGGTGGAGCCGGTGAAGGTGATCTTGCGCACGCGGCTGTCATCCAGCCACACGTCCACCACGGCGGGCGTGTTCTCGCGCGAGGCGGTGACGATGTTGAGCACGCCCGCTGGCACGCCGGCCTCGTGGGCCAGTTGCACCAGCGCGAGCGAGGTCAGCGGCGTGTCCTCGGCCGGCTTGCACACCACGGTGCAGCCTGCGGCCAGCGCGGGCGCGATCTTGCGCGCGATCATCGCGGCCGGAAAATTCCACGGCGTGATCGCGGCCACCACGCCCACGGGCTCTTTCAGCGCGAACATGCGGCGGCCCGGCACGGGCGCGGGAATGAGCTCGCCATTCATGCGCGTGGCCTCTTCGGCAAACCATTCGATGTAGCTGGCCGCATAGGCCACTTCGCCCTTGCCTTCGGCCAGCGGCTTGCCCTGTTCCATCGAGATCAGCGCGCCCAGGTCGTCCTGGTGGGCCAGCACCAGGTCGTTCCAGCGCTTGAGGATGGCGGCGCGCTGCCGGGCCGGCACCTTGCGCCAGGCAGGGAAGGCGGCGTGGGCGGCATCCAGTGCAGCGCGGGCTTCGTGGGCGCCCGAGTCGGGCACTGAGGTGATGGGGGTGCCGGTGGCGGGGTTGGTCACGGCCAGCAGGGCGCCGGGGCCGGGCGTCCATTGGCCGGCGATGAAGTTGGCGCTGCGAACTAGGTCGGCGCGGGTCAGGGTCAGGGGCATGAATATTCGAAGAAAAATGGCCTTCACCGCTTATCCATCATGCATTTGTAGCTATGCTTTTGGGAGTAATGCGTCGCAGGCGAATCCGAGGGTCAACTCACAATCCCCAGGTGCCACGGCACGAACTCATGGTCACCCAGGCCCAGCAGTTCGCTCTTGGTCTGGTCACCGCTGGCGTGCCGCAGGATCTGATCAAAGATGCGCTGGCCCAGCTCGGCCACGGTGCATTCGCCGTCGATCACCACGCCGCAGTTGATGTCCATGTCTTCCTCCAGCCGGGTGAACATGGGCGTGTTGCTGGCCAGCTTGATGGTGGGCGCGGGCTTGCTGCCAAACATGGAGCCGCGCCCGGTGGTAAAGCAGATGAGTTGCGCGCCGCTGGCGATCTGGCCGGTGGAGGCCACCGGGTCGTAGCCCGGCGAGTCCATGAACACAAAGCCGTGCTCGGTGATGGGCTCGGCGTATTCGTACACCGCGCGCAGGGGCGTGGTGCCGCCCTTCATCGCGCTGCCCAGCGATTTTTCAAAGATGTTGGCCAGGCCGCCGGCCTGGTTGCCGTGGCCCACCACGCCGTTGAACTGGGCGTTCTGGCCTGCGGTGTATTGCTCCCACCAGGCCAGGCGGTCCAGCAGTTTCTGGCCGACTTCGGGGGTGATGGCGCGGCGGGTGAGCATGAACTCCACGCCGTGGATTTCGGGCGTCTCGCTCAGGATGGCCGTGCCGCCGTGGCGCACCAGGATGTCCATGGCCGCGCCCAGCGCCGGGTTGGCGGTGATGCCCGAGAAGCCGTCCGAGCCGCCGCATTCGAGCCCGATCTTGAGGTGGCTGGCACTCACGGTGGAGCGCCGCGCTTCGTTGGCAATGGGCAGCATTTCTTCAATCGCGCGGATGCCCGCCTCGATCGTGGCGCGGGTGCCCCCCACGTCCTGCATGACCAGGGTGCGCAGCAGCTGGCCTTCCTTCAGCCCTTGCGAGTCCACCAGGGCATCGACCTGGTTGCGTTCACACCCCAGGCCCACGATGAGCACGCCGGCCAGGTTGGGGTGGCGTGCGTAGCCAGCCAGGGTGCGGCGCAGCACGTCGAAGTGTTCGCTGGGTGACGACATGCCGCAGCCGCTGGTCTGGGCAAAGGCGGCCACGCCATCCACATGCGGGTAGGCGGCCAGCCGCTCGGGCGTGAAGTGCGCCGCAATGCGCTTGATGACCGTGGCCGAGCAGTTCACCGACGACAGGATGCCGATGAAGTTGCGCGTGCCCACGCCGCCGCCCGGCCGCACATAGCCCTCGAAGGTGGCGCGCTCGGCCTCGGGCACATAGTCCACGGGCCGCACATCGGTGCCGAAGGCCGGGTCGCGGTAGTAGTCCGCCAGCTGCAGGTTGTGGCTGTGCACATAGTCACCCGGCTCCAGGTCGCGTGCCGCCACGCCGATCACGGTGTCGTACTTCTTCACCTGCTCGCCCGCCGCAATGCGGCGCGCAGCGATCTTGTGGCCGGCAGGCACCTGGGCGCGGGTGCGCACGCCCAGCTCGGGAATCTCCTGGCCCAGCGCCAGCGCGGTTTTGGCCACCAGCACGTTGTCGTTGGGGTGCAGATGCAGCAAGGGGCTGGCAAGCAGGGCGGGGGCCGTGGGGGCGTTCATGGGGGTGGCTTGGTTGTCGAATGGGGAGCGCGCTCCGGTGGGAGCGCGCGGTGGGTGCTGCGGGTCAGCGTCTCGTTAGCTCTTCATCAGCTCGCGCAGCTTGAGCTTGTCGATCAGCACCGTCTCCTTGGCATAGACGGCGTTCACATACTTCTCGTAGTCCGGCCCGTCCAGGTACAGCAGCGGCGCATCGAGCTTGTCGATCACCGCCTTGAACTCGGCGCTGGCCACGGCTTGCTTGAACGCATCGCGCAGCTTGGCGGCCACGGCCGGGTCCAGGCCCTTGGGTGCGCCGATGCCGTTGGGGGCATCCACCACCACGTCATAGCCCAGTTCGCGCAGCGTGGGCACGTCCTTGAAACGGGCGGTGCGCTGCTCGCCCCAGGTGGCCAGCAGGCGCAGCTTGCCGGCCTCCACATGCGGCGCCCACGAGCTGGAATCGGCCAGCGCATCCACATGGCCGCCCAGCACGCCCTGCAGCGCCTCGGCGCCGCCCTTGAAGGGCACGTGGTTGAACTGGATGCCGGCCGCGCTGGCAAATTCCTCCATGCCCACATGCGTGGCGCCGCCCACGCCGGCATGGGCATAGGTCACCTTGCCGGGGTTGGCCTTGGCAAAGGCCACCAGGTCCTTGAGGGTCTTGTGCGGCGAGGCGGTGGGCACGGCAATGCCGAAGGTCTGGCCCGAGGTGCGCGCGAGGAAGGTGAAATCCTTGCGCGGGTCGGCGGCCAGCGTGCCCAGCTGCGAGAAGCGCGTCACGGAAATCGGGATCTGGCCGATGGTGTAGCCGTCGGGCTTGGCCGAGGCCAGGGCCTTGGCGCCGATCATGCCCGAGGCACCGGCGCGGTTCTCCACCGCAATGCTCTGGCCCAGCACGCGGCCGGCCACGGTGCACAGCGCGCGCATGGTCTGGTCGGCCGTGCCACCGGCCGGCCAGGGGCAGATGAAGGTGATGGGCCGCTCGGGCCAGGCCTGGGCCAGCAGGCGCGCGGGTGCGGCGGCAAGGGTGGCGGCGCCCAGGGCGCCGAGGACGAACTGGCGCCGTCCATCGTGGGTGGAATGCTGCATGCGGTGTGTCTCCTGTTATCGGTATCGAGAGCCGCCATTGTTGGAACTTGCTGCATAACAATCCAATGAAAATACCGACTGGCTTCATGTCAATCAAGTTATGAATGAGGCAAACCATTCCGCATTCCATTCCCCGTTTTTGCATCCTCCGGAGTCCACCACGATGGCACAGATCGACCGCGTCCTGCGCAGCAACCTCAAGCTGCGCCACCTGCAGATGCTGGTGGCGCTGGACCAGTTTCGCCACCTGGGGCGCGCGGCGGAGTTTCTGTCGGTCACGCAGCCCGCCGTGTCCAAGACGCTGGCCGAGATCGAGAGCCTGTTCGGTCTGCCGCTGTTCGAGCGCTCCACGCGCGGCACCGAGCCCACGGCGGCCGGTGCCAGCGTGGTGCGCTTTGCGCGCTCGGTGCTTGCCGGGTATGAGCGCACGCGCGACGAGATGGCCGCCGAGGCCAGCGGCGCCAGCGGCCGCACCAGCGTGGGCGCGATGGTGGTGGCCACGCCGGTGCTGCTGGCGCAGGCGGTGGAGCGGCTCAAGGCCGTGTCGCGGCGCACCACGGTGCTGATCGACGAGGGCGACCTCACGCGCCTGCTGCCCCGGCTGCGGCTGGGCGAGCTGGACCTGTTCGTGGGCCGGCTGGAGCCCGGCTATGCCGCCCCCGACCTGGAGACCGAGCCGCTCTACGACGACCCCATGGTGGCCGTGGTGCACCCGGCGCACGCGCTGGCAAAGAAGCGCAAGCCCCAGTGGGCGGATCTTGCGGCCGCGCCCTGCGTGCTGCCGCCGCCCTGGGCGTCGCTGCGGGTCAAGCTCACCCAGCAGTTCTTTGCCCACGGGCTGCACCCGCCGGAGGACATCGTCGAGTCGGCGTCGTTCCTGTCGCAGATCAGCTTTGTGCAGCAGCGCGGCGCGGTGGCCTTCATGGCGCGCACCGTGGCGCGGCACTTTGCCGCGCAGGGTTTGGTGGCGGTGCTGCCGCTGCCGGTGCCGGTGGATCTGCCGCCCGTGGGCCTCATCACGCTGCGCGGGCAGCGGCTGACGCCGGTGACGCAGCTGCTGGTGGAATGCCTGCGCGAGGTGGCGGCGGGTGGTGGTGTGGCGCGGCGCTGAGGCTCAGGGCGCCGCGCAGGCTTCGCCCAGCCCCGCCATGCCCGCCAGCTTCTGCAGGCGCGAGCGGTTGTCCAGGCAGGCCTGGCGCTGCGCCTCGGCCGCCTTTTGCTGGGCCAGGCGGGTGGCCTGCTCGCGCTCGGCCTGCAACTGGGCCACGCGCTCGCGGATCTGCGGCATGGCGGCCAGCGCGGCCTTTTCGCCTTCCAGGATGGCACTGGCGCGTTGGGTGAAGTCGGCCGCGCCGATGTCCAGCACCTGGGGGCGGATCACCACGTCGGCCCGCGCCAGCTCGGCCTCGCCCAGCTTCTGGCCCATGATGGCGATCGACTGGTTCAGCGCGCCCAGCATGTTGCCCGGTGTCTGGCCGCGCGCCTTGTTCGAAATATCGACGGCCACCACCACGTCGGCGCCCAGCTGGCGCGCGGCGTCCACCGGCACCGGGCTCACGATGCCGCCGTCCACGAAGTGGAACTTGCCGATGGTGACGGGCTGGAACACGCCGGGCACGCTGCTCGATGCGCGCACGGCCTGGCCGGTGTTGCCGCGCGCAAACACGGTGCGCTGGCCGTCCTCCAGCCGCGTGGCCACGGCCACGAAGGGCTTGGGCAGCTGCTCCAGCGGCTTGCGGCGCACCTGCTCGTTGACGTAGTCCTCCAGCTTCTGGCCCAGCACCAGGCCGCCGGAAGACAGCTGCAGGTCGCGGATGCGGGTTTCGTCCAGCGCCACGGCCTTTTCCTGCAGCTCGAACGCGTTCATGCCGCTGGCGTACAGCGCACCCACCACGCTGCCCGCGCTGGTGCCGGCCACCACGGCGGGCGTGAAGCCGTTGGCTTCGAGCATCTTGATGACGCCGATGTGCGCAAAGCCCTTGGCCGCGCCGCCACCCAGCGCAATGCCGACCTTGATGGGCGCGGGCGCGGCAGGCGCGGTGGCGGTGGGTGTTGCCACCGGGGCGGTGGCGGGGCTTGAGGCGGGCGGTGGGCTGCCGCAGGCGGCAAGGGTGCCCAGGGCCGCCAGGCCCAGGGGGCGCAACAGGGCGTGCAGGCGCATTCGGCGGAACCAGGTGGGGCAAAGCGGCGATTTTATCGGGCGTGCCGCGCACGGCCTGGGTGGGCCGGTGGGTTGGGTGGGGCCAGGCTGGTAGTCTGTGGCCCGATGCCGTCTCACCATCGTCCCGCCCCCGCTCCAACGTCTCGGTCCTCCGCATGCTGATTGTTTTCTCCGGCCTTCCAGGCACCGGCAAGACCACGCTGGCCCAAGCCCTGGCCGCCGCGCGGGGGGCGGCCTACCTGCGCATCGATGCCATCGAACAGGCGCTCTGCACCGTTGGTGGCGGGCGCGCGCCCGCGGGCCCCGAGGGCTATCGGGTGGCGTATGCGCTGGCGGAGTCCAACCTGCGGCTGGGCCTGGCCGTGGTCGCGGACTGCGTGAACCCGCTGGAGGTCACGCGGGCCGCGTGGCGGGATGTGGCCCGGCGCGCGGGCGCGCCCCTCGTCGAGGTGGAGGTGGTGTGCCCCGACCGCGCCGAACACCGGCGCCGGGTGGAGGGCCGCCGCGCCGATCTGCCGGGCCATGTGTTGCCCACATGGGCATCGGTGCTGTCGCACGAGTACGCGCCCTGGCAGGGCGAACGCCTGGTGCTGGACACCGCCGCGCTGAGCGTGCCCCAGGCGCTCGATGCCCTGGTGCAGGCCTGCACCGCAGCAGGTGCATCGCGTCAAAAAAAGTGAATGAAATTGGCCGTTAGCGCTTATCCATAAAGGGCTTGCAGCTATCAATTCAATAGTTTCATGCCGTGCGAGTGTGCTCAACCCGCAGCCACCGCACGGCAATCGCCTCGCCCATTTGCGGGGTGTTGGCGCTGGCCGCGCCCATCGAATTGCCTCCCATGGGCCTGATCACCCTGTGCGGCCAGCGGAAAGCCGCGCACAAAAAGGTTAGCCCCAGGTGCGGGCAAGGGCGGCGGCCGCAGCCTGCAACCTCGGCAGCTTCTCCAGCGCCTGGGCCAGCGACATGCGTGCCACCGGCGCCTGCAGCGCCACGGCGCAGCGGATGCTGTGGCCATCGGCACCGCGCACCGGCACGGCCACGCAGACCAGGCCTTCGACGAACTCCTCGGCATCGACCGCATAGTCGTCCTTGCGGATGCGCTTGAACTCCGCATCGAGCGCGGCGCGCGTGGTCAGCGTGGTGGCGGTGTGGCGGGTCAGCGCCAGGCCGTCGAGCAGCTTGTTGCGCTGGCCAGCCGCCATGTGAGCCAGCAGCAGCTTGCCGCTGGCCGAGCAGTGCACGGGCACGCGTGTGCCGGGGCGCAGGTTCATCTGCAGCGGAAAGGCCGACTCGATGCGGTCCAGGTACACCACCTCCGCGCCCGACAAGGCCGTGAAGTTGCAGCTCTCGCCCACCTCGGCCACCAGCTGGCGCAGCACGGCGTGGCGCACACCCTGCTGCGTGCTGCCGGCCAGCGTGGCCTCGGCCAGGCGCAGCAGGCGCGGGGCCGGGGCGTAGCGCCGGCCATCGGGTTCGCGTGCCAGCAGGCCGCCGGCTTCCAGCTGCACCAGCAGCCGGTGCACGCTGGGCTTGGGCCAGCCGCTGGCGGCCACGGCCTCGGCCAGGGTCAGCGGGCGCGCCTCGCGCACCAGCAGCTCCAGCAGGTCGAAGAGGCGCAGGCCGGGGGATACCGCAGTCGTCGTGTTTTCTGTCATGAATCTCTGATTTCGAGATGAAATGGGAAAAAATTTCGGGATTTATAAGGCCTGCCCTACAGTGGGCGCAACCCTTTTCCGGAAAACCCTTTTCACCCATGGCCCCACCTTCCCCCCTGTTTCGCAATGCGGTCGTGACCGGCGCCTGTGGCGGCCTGGGCCAGGCCCTGGTGCGCGAGTTGCTGGCCCAGGGCGCCCAGGTGGCCCTGGTGGGCCTGCAGCGCGATGTGCTCGATGCGCTGGCGGCCATCGCGCCCGGGCGCTGCGCGGTGTACACGCCCGACGTGGCCGATGCCGCCGCCATGGCGCAGGTGGCGGCCGACTGGATGGCGCGTGCGGGCCTGCCCGATCTGGTGGTGGCCAATGCCGGCGTGGCGGGCGGCTTTGATACCGGCGAGGTCGGCGACCTGGTCGTCATGCGCCGCATGCTGGAGATCAATCTGCTGGGCCCGGCCACCACCTTCCAGCCCTTCGTGCAGGCGCTGCGTGCACATGCCGTACAGGGGCCGCGCTGCGCCCTGGTGGGCGTGGCCAGCATCGCGGGCTGGCGCGGCATGCCCGGCAACGGCGCCTACTGCGCGAGCAAGGGCGGCCTGATCCGCTACCTGGAGAGCCTGCGCGCCGAATGCCGGGGTACGCGCCTGTCCGTGCACACCGTGAGCCCGGGCTACCTGCGCACGGCGCTCACCGCGGGCAACCGCTTCGCCATGCCCGGCCTGATGGAGCCCGACGCTGCCGCGCGTGCGCTGCTGGCGGGCGTGGCACGCGGGCGCGAACACATCGTGCTGCCGCGCCATATCGGCTGGCTCTCGCGCCTGCTGGCCTGCCTGCCCGCGGCCACCTACGACCGTCTGCTGCGTGGCCAGCCGCGCAAGCCGCGCGTAGGCGAGGCGGGTGCCACCGCCATCCCGGGACTGCCGGCTTCTGCCCAGGCGCCCTCCGAACCCCGTTGAACTCCTCCCGCGAGCACGCCCCCAGATGCAAGACGATCTCCGCCACGCCACCACCGGCCTGCAGGCCTGCGTGGACACCACCACACCTGCCACGCGCGGCGCGATTGCGCTTATCGGCGCCGGTCCCTCCGGCCTGGCCGGCGCGCGCAACCTGCAGAAGCTGGGCATACCGTTCCAGGGTTTCGAGGCCTATACCGATGTGGGTGGGCTGTGGAACATCGCCAACCCGCGCTCCACGGTCTACGAGTCGGCCCACCTGATATCGAGCAAGCGCACCACCGAGTTCAGCGAGTTCCCCATGGCCGACAGCGTGGCCGACTACCCCAGCCACCGCGAGCTGTGCCGCTACTTTGCGGCCTTTGCCGAGCACTTCGACCTGCGCCGGCATTTCCGCTTCGGCGTGCGCGTGCTCAAGGTGGAGCCGCTGGATGAGCGCGCAGACAGCCTGTGGCGTGTGACCATCGCCACGGCGGACGGCGGCACCGAATCGGCCGAGTACAAGGGCGTGGTCATCGCCAACGGCACGCTGGCCGAGCCCAGCATGCCGAAGTTCGAGGGCCATTTCAGCGGCGAGTTGTTGCACACCTCGGCCTACAAGCACGCGCAGCAGTTCCAGGGCAAACGCGTGCTCATCGTGGGCGCGGGCAACTCGGGCTGCGACATCGCGGTGGATGCGGTGCACTATGCCGACAGCGTGGACATCTCGGTGCGGCGCGGCTACTACTTCGTGCCCAAGTATGTGTTCGGCAAGCCGGCCGATACGCTGGGCGGCAAGCGCCCGCTGCCGCCCTGGCTCAAGCAGAAGGTGGACAGCACGGTGCTCAAATGGTTCACGGGCGACCCCACACGCTTTGGCTTTCCCAAGCCCACCTACAAGATGTACGAGTCGCACCCCATCGTGAACTCGCTCATCCTGCACCACCTGGGCCATGGCGACATCCATGTGAAGCCCGACATTGCCCGCTTCGACGGCCCCACCGTGCACTTCAAGGACGGCACGCAGCAGGACTACGACATGGTGCTGGCTGCCACCGGCTACACGCTGCACTACCCCTTCATCGCGCGTGAGCTGCTCAACTGGCAGGGCATGGCGCCGCGCCTGCACCTGAACATCTTTGCGCCCGGCCGGCACCGCCTGGCCGTGCTGGGCATGATCGAGGCCAGCGGCATCGGCTGGCAGGGCCGCTACGAGCAGGCCGAGCTGGTGGCGCGCTATTTCAAGGCGCTCGATGCTGGCTCGCCGGCCGCGCAGGCCTTCACGGCCGCGGTGCAGGGCCCGCCGCCCGACCTGTCGGGCGGCTTCAAGTACCTGCAGCTCGAACGCATGGCCTATTACGTGCACAAGGACACCTACCGCGCGGCGGTGCGCAAGGCATCGGCCGGGCTGGCCTGATCGGCGACAAGAAAAGCACCGAGGAGACAACCCATGCTGCCCGTGGACGAGATCCGCCTGAATTTCAACCCCGCCTCGCTGATGCTGCTCAACGCGGTGCTGGCCTTCCTGATGTTCGGCATCGCGCTCGACACGCGGGTGGCCGACTTCCGCCGCGTGGCCAAGATGCCCTGGGCCATGGCCGTGGGCATTGCCGCCCAGTTCATCGTGCTGCCGGCGGTGACCTTTGCGCTCACGCTGCTGCTGGGCGTGGGGCCCAGCATCGCGCTGGGCATGATCCTGGTGGCCTGCTGCCCGCCGGGCAATGTGTCCAACATCCTCACGCACCGCGCACGCGGCAATGTGGCGCTGTCGGTGTCCATGACGGCGATCTCCAACGCCATCGCCATCGTGGCCATGCCGCTCAACTTCGCGTTTTGGGGCGGCATGCACCCCACGGCCGTGCCGCTGCTCAAGGCCATTGCGCTCGACCCGCTGGAGATGGTGGGCCACATTGTCGCCATCATCGGCCTGCCCTTCGTGCTGGGCCTGGCCTGCGCGCACCAGCTGCCGCGATTCACCCAGCGTGTGAAGAAGGCCGTGCGCATCGTGAGCTTCCTGGCGCTCATCGGCTTCATCCTCGGGGCCATCGCGGGCAACTGGCGCTTCTTCCTCGACTATGTAGGCTTGGTGCTGCTGGCCGTGGTGCTGCACGATGCGCTGGCCTTCGGCACCGGCTACCTGTGCGCGCGCGCCACCGGCCTGCAAGACTTTGACCGGCGTGCGGTCTCCATTGAGGTCGGCATCCGCAATGCGGGCCTGGGCCTGGTGTTGATCTTCAGCTTCTTCGGCGGCCTGGGCGGCATGGCCGTGGTGGCAGGCGTCTGGGGCTTCTGGGACATCATCGCCGGCCTGGCGCTGGCCAGCTGGTGGGGGCGCAGGGACCCGGTGGGGGCCCCGCCCGCAGCGGCCCTGGGGGAGCACGCATGAGCTCCCCAACCATGCGCGCCCGCAATGTCCTCGTCACCGGGGCCGATGGGTTCCTGGGCCGCGGCGTGGTGGCGGCATTGGCGAGACGCCCGGACACCGGCACCGTGGTGGCCCTTGATGTGCGCGAGGTGCCCGTCGAGCGCCGTGAACCGGGCGTCACCTACCAGGCCCAGGACGTGCGCGACCCGGCCCTGGCCACCACCCTGCAGCGCCATGCCATCGACACGGTGGTGCACCTGGCCTCCATCGTCACGCCGGGCCGTGACTCGAACCGCGCTTTTGAATACGACGTGGACGTGAACGGCACACGCAATGTGCTCGAGGCCTGTGCGGCGCAGGGCGTGCGGCATGTGGTGGTGTCGTCCAGCGGTGCGGCCTATGGCTACCACGCCGACAATGCGCCCTGGATCACCGAGGACCACCCGCTGCGCGGCAACGAGGCCTTTGCCTACGCGCACCACAAGCGCCTGGTCGAGGAGATGCTGGCCGCATGGCGCCACAACCACCCCGCGCTGGCGCAGACCGTGCTGCGCATCGGCACCATCCTGGGCGAGCGGGTGGACAACCAGATCACCGCGCTGTTCGAGAAGCCGCGCCTCTTGGCCATCCGCGGCAGCGACAGCCCCTTCGTCTTCATATGGGACGAAGACGTGACCGGCGCACTGCTGCATGCGCTCGATGGCGCGGCACCGGGTTGCTACAACCTCGCGGGCGACGGGGCGCTCACCATCCACCAGATCGCTGCGCGCCTGGGCAAGACCACGCTCGACCTGCCGGCCTGGCTGTTGCAAGCGGCCCTGTTCGTGGGATCGCGCCTGGGGCTGAGCCGCTATGGCCCCGAGCAGCTCGACTTTCTGCGCTACCGGCCGGTGCTGCTCAACACCGCGCTCAAGGAGCAACTGGGCTATATGCCGCGCAAGACCAGTGCGCAGGCCTTCGATGCCTTCATTGCGGCGCGGCAGCGGCAGGGACGGCCCGTGGCCGTGGCCGACACCCTGGCGGGCAGCGGCGCATGAGCACCGCGGCGACTGCCGTGGGCGATGCGCCACCGCGTGCGCTCTCGCAGGGCGACCTGGCCTGCGCGCTCGCGGTCATCCTGATCTGGGGCTCGAACTTCGTGGTCATGAAGATGGGGCTACAGACCCTGAGCCCCATGCTGCTGGGCGCGCTGCGCTTTGTCGCGGCGTCGCTGCCCTTTCTGCTCTTCGTGCGCCGGCCGCAACTGCCCTGGCGCTTCATCATCGCCTACGGCCTGGCCCAGGGCGTGGGGCAGTTCGGCCTGCTGTTCCTGGGCCTGCGCCTGGGCATGACGGCGGGCATGGCCTCCGTGGTCATGCAGACCCAGGCCTTCTTCACGCTGATCCTCGCGGTCACGCTGTTGCACGAGCGCGCGCGCCCGGCGCAGTGGCTGGGCCTGGCGGTGGCGTTCGCGGGCCTCTTGGTGATCGCCAGCGCGCATGGCGAGGGGGCGCTGCAGATGAGCCTGGCGGGCTTCATCCTCACCCTGGGGGCTGCCTTCATGTGGGCCCTGTCCAACCTGGTGGTGCGCTTCGCAGCGCGGGTGGGCGGGCAGTACGCGCCGTTTCCCTTCGTGGTGTGGAGCAGCACCGTGCCCATCGTGCCCTTTTTCGCGTTGGCGTTGTGGCTCGATGGCCCGGCCTCGGTGGCGGCGCAACTGGGTGCCTTGAATGGGCAGGCGTTGTTCGCCGTGCTCTACCTGGCGCTGCTGGCCACCTTGCTGGCCTACAGCCTGTGGACGCGCTTGTTGCAGCGCCACCCGGCCGGGCGGGTGACGCCGTTCTCGCTGCTGATCCCGGTGGTGGGCCTGCTGGCCGCCATGCTGGCGCTGGGCGAGCAGCCCGCGCCCGCGCAATGGGCGGGCACGGCAGCCGTGCTGTGCGGCATGCTCATCAACCAGTTCGGGCACCGGCTGAAGCGGAGTTGAAAGCTCAGGCCTTGGCGATGCGCGCCGCGATGGCCTGGCCCAGCTCGGTGGTGTTGGCCGTGCCGCCCAGGTCGGGCGTGAGTGGGCCTTCCTTCAAGGCGCCTTCGATGGCGGCCACGATGGCATCGTGCGCGGCGCGGCCGGCGCCCTGGCCTTGGGTCAAAAAGTCCAGCATCAGCGCGCCCGACCAGATCATGGCAATCGGGTTGGCGATGTTCTTGCCATAGATGTCGGGCGCGGAGCCGTGCACGGGTTCGAACAGGCTGGGGAAGTTGCGCTCGGGGTTCAGGTTGGCCGAGGGGGCCAGGCCAATGGTGCCGGTGGTGGCCGGGCCCAGGTCGCTCAGGATGTCGCCAAACAGGTTGGTCGCTGCCACCACATCAAAGCGGCCGGGCTGCAGCACGAAGCGGGCGGTCAGGATGTCGATGTGCTGCTTGTCCAGCGTGACTTCGGGGTAGCTTTGGGCCACGTCGTCGGCGCGCTGGTCCCACCAGGGCATGCTGATGGCGATACCGTTGCTCTTGGTGGCCAGGGTGACGTGCTTTTTGGCGCGGCTCTGGGCCAGGTCGAAGGCGAATTTCAGCAGGCGGTTGGCGCCGTGGCGGGAGTAGACCGATTCCTGGATCACGATTTCGCGGTCGGTGCCCGCGTACATCACGCCGCCCAGCGACGTGTATTCGCCCTCGGTGTTCTCGCGCACCACGACGTAGTCGATGTCGCCCGGTTTGCGGCCCGCCAGCGGGCAGGGCACGCCGTCAAACAGGCGCACGGGGCGCAGGTTGATGTACTGATCGAACTCGCGGCGGAACTTGAGCAGCGAACCCCACAGCGAGACATGGTCGGGCACCGTGGCGGGCCAGCCCACGGCGCCGAAGAGGATGGCGTCCATGCCCGACAGTTGCGCCTTCCAGTCGTCGGGCATCATTTTTCCGTGGGCGGCGTAGTGGTCGCAGCTTGCCCATTCAAACGTGTGCAGCTGCAGGTCCAGGCCGAAGCGGGCGGCGGCGGCCTGCACCACGCGCAGGCCTTCGGGCATGACTTCCTTGCCGATGCCGTCTCCGGGCAATACGGCGATGTGAAATGGGCGGGGACTCTGGGTGGCTTGGGTCATGGTGGGGCGCTGTGCGGGGCACAAGGATTGAGATGCCCAGGATTTTCGGCAGCGCCACAGGTCAATACAATCCGCCAGCTGTGGCCTCACTCTTCACGAATCGTGCATAAAAACCCTGCCCCTGAAGACCTGCGCGTGTTCACCGTGGTCGTGCGCAAGTCCAGCTTTGGCGGCGCGGCGACCGAGCTGGGCACCTCGCCGGCGTATGTGAGCAAGCGCATCCGCCTGCTGGAGCAGGACCTGGGCGTGAAGCTGCTGCACCGCACCACCCGCCGCGTGGCGGTGACGGAGGAGGGCGAGCGCGTGTTTCACTGGGCGCAGCGCATCCTGGACGACATGGAGCAGCTGCTGCAGGAGGTGGCCGTGACGCGCCGCGAGCCGCGCGGCCTGCTGCGGGTGAGCAGCAGCTTCGGCTTTGGCCGCCGCGTGGTGGCGCCTGCGCTGTCGCGCCTGGTGGAGCGCCACCCGGGCCTGCAGGTGCGGCTGGAAGTGTTTGACCGCCTGGTGGACGTGGCGGGCGAGGGGTTTGATCTGGATGTGCGCGTGGGCGACGAGATTGCGCCGCACCTCATCGCCCGGCGCCTGGCCGACAACCGCCGCGTGCTGTGCGCCGCACCGGCCTACCTGGCGCGCCACGGCCCGCCGCGCGCGCCGGCCGACCTGGCCAGCCACGACTGCCTGGTGATCAAGGAGCGCGACCACCCCTTTGGCGTGTGGCGCCTGCGCAGCGGCGCGGTGGAGACGGTGGTGAAGGTGCGCGGCCCGCTGTCGGCCAACAACGGCGAGATGGCGGTGCAATGGGCCGTGGATGGCCGGGGCATCGTGCTGCGCTCACTGTGGGACGTGGGCGCGCACCTGCGCGCCGGGCGGCTGGTGCAGGTGCTGCCCGACTGGCAGCAGGAGGCGAACGTGTGGGCCGTCTACCCCACGCGGCTGGAGCGCTCGGCCAAGGTGCGCGTGTGTGTGGAGTTTCTGCAGGAGGTGTTCCGGCAGGGCGATGCGGGCCTGGGCCTGCCGCCAGCGGGCGACGTGCCGAGCTGATCGGGCTGTGCGCTGACAGGCTGACCTGCCTGCCCTCCGGCCTGAGTCCTCCGCCGATTTCCCGGTTTCAGTGGGCCAGCAGGGCCGGAAGCCGCGCGGCCAGGGTGTCGATCACCGCGCGCGTGCGCCGCGGCAGCGCCCGCGCGCTGGGCCACACGGCGTGCAGGGCATAGCCAAACGGCCGGGCTTCGTCGAACAGCGGCACCAGCGTGCCGGACGCCACGGCGGGTGCGGCCAGCCACTGCGGAATGCGGGTGATGCCCAGGCCCGCCTCCGCGCTGGCGGCCAGCACTTCCAGGCTGTCGCAGCGCACACGCGGCGGCACCGCGAACTCGCGCAGCTCGCCCGTCGCGGCGTCGTGGTAAGGCCACGATGGCGGGCGCAGCTCGTCGCGGCCATAGCAGGCGAAGCGGTGGCTGCCCGCTGTCTCCACCAGGGCCTGCCAGTGCGCGGGCCGGCCATGCCGTGCAAGATAGTGGGGGGCGGCGTACAGCCCCATCCACTGGTGCCCGAGCAGCCTGGCTGACAGGCTGCTGCTGTCCGGCAGCGCCCCGCTGCGGATCGCGAGGTCCATGCGTTCCTCGATCAAATCCACCCGGCGGTCGCTGAACTGCAGGTCCAGCCGCAGGCCGTCGTTGTCGCGTGCCAGCTCCAGCAGCAGGGGCGCGATGCACATGCGCCCGAACAGCGCGGGCATGCTCATGCGCAGCGTGCCTGTGGGGGCGTGGCGCCCGGCCTCCACGGCGGCATCGGCGGCGTCCAGTTCGTCCATCGCGCGGCGGCAGCGCTCGTAGTAGGCCTGGCCATCGTCGGTGAGGCTCTGGCTGCGTGTGGTGCGGTGAAACAGCCGCACTGCCAGCCGCTGCTCCAGCCGCGCAATGCTTTTGCCCACGGCCGACCGGGTGCGGCCCAGGCGCATGGCGGCCTGGGCAAAGCTGCCGCCCTCCACAGCCGCCACAAAGGCGTCGATACCTTGCAATCGTTCGGTCATTGGCGAATTTTGTTCGCCAGTCAAAGGAAAAACAAGCTCCACCAGAGAGCCATGCGCGTCAATAGCATGGGCCTGTTCGTTTTTTGTTTCCCTTTTTCTGGAGTTTCACCATGACCGACAGCACCCTTGCGCCGACCCTGCAACGCTGGCAACTGCCGCAATTTGGCCTGGACCACCTGGAGCAGGTGCAGGCCCCCATGCCCACGCCGGCCTCGCACCAGATCCTGGTGCGCACCGAGGCGGTGGCGCTGAACTACCGCGACCTGCTGATGGCGCGGGACGGCATGGGCATGGACCTGGCCTTTCCGTTCACCCCGGCGTCGGACCTGGCGGGCACCGTGGTGGCGGTGGGCGACGCGGCCTCTGCGCACTGGCGGGCCGGCGACCGGGTGCTGAGCACCTTCTGGGCGGGCTGGCTGGACGGCGAGCGCCCCGCCAGCGCCATGCCGCTGGGCGCGCCCGGCCCGGGCATGCTGGCCTCGCACGTGCTGCTGGATGCCGACTGGGCCGTGGCGGCTCCGGCGGCGCTGGATGCCGTGGCCGCCAGCACCCTGCCCATCGCGGGCCTCACGGCGTGGTTTGCGCTGGTGGAAACCGGCGGCCTGCGCGCGGGGCAGACGGTGCTCATCCACGGCACGGGCGGGGTGGCCCTGTTTGGCGTGCAGCTGGCGCGCCTGCACGGTGCGGTGCCCATCGTCGTCTCGGGCGACGCTGCCAAGCGCGAGCAGGTGCTGGCCCTGGGCGCCGCCCACGCGCTGGCCCGCGACGCCGACTGGCCAGCCCAGGTGCGGGCACTGACCGGCGGGCGCGGCGCCGACCAGGTGCTGGAAACCGTGGGCGGCGCCAACCTGGGCCGATCCATGCAGGCGCTGCGCGCCGGGGGACGCGTGTCGGTCATCGGCACCCTGGCGGGGGACACGGTGAGCGCCTCGGTCTTTGACTTCATCGGGGCGCGGGCCACCGTGCAGGGCATCAGCGTGGGCCACCGCCGCGCGCTGCAGGAGCTGGTGCGCGCGGTGGACGCTGCGGGGCTGAAGCCAGTCATCGCGGGCGAATACACCGCCGCCGATGTGCCCGCCGCCTTTGCGCACCTGGAGCGCGGCGCGTTCGGCAAGGTGGTGGTGCGGTTCTGACGTCGGCCCGGCGCGGTGCGCGCGACGGCGCCTGGGACGCAGATGCCGAGAGAATATGAATAAAAATAGCCGCCAGCGCTTATCTATCAAGCGCTGGCAGCTATCAAAAGAGAAGCAATATCTCCGAATGCGGTCAGGGCCCCGCTCAGCCTGCCAGCGCGGCCTTCACGGCGGCCGACACCTGGCCCATGTCGGCCTTGCCCGCCAGGCGGGTCTTGACCACGCCCATCACCTTGCCCATGTCGCCGGGGCCTGCAGCGCCCAGCTCGGCCACGATGGCCTGCACGGCGGTAGCCACTTCGTCGGCCGACATGCGCGCGGGCAGGTAGGCCTGCAGCACGGCCATCTCCGACTTTTCCTTGTCAGCCAAGTCCTGGCGGCCTGCGCCTTCAAACGCGGTGATCGAGTCCTTGCGCTGCTTGATCAGCTTGTCCACGATGGCCACCACGGCCGCATCGTCCAGCACGATGCGCTCGTCCACTTCCTTTTGCTTCATCGCCGCCTGCAGCAGGCGGATGGTGCCCAGGCGCTCGCTGTCCTTGGCGCGCATGGCGGTTTTCATGTCTTCGGTGATCTGGTCCTTGAGGCTCATGGCAGCTTCCTTGGTGGGTTTCAGACAGGGACGGAGGGTTTGCACAACGCCCCTCTGGCTAGGCGCAGCGCCGCAGACAGTAGTGCCGCTACGGCAAGGCGTTGTAACGACGCCAGGGGGGCTTTGTGCAGACCCGAAAAACAAAAACCCGCGCTGGCGTCCCGGCGCGGGTTTCATGCTTGGAGGCTGTGCTTAGTACAGCTTCTTGGGCAGTTGCATGCTGCGAACGCGCTTGTAGTGGCGCTTCACGGCGGCGGCCTTCTTGCGCTTGCGCTCGGCGGTGGGCTTTTCGTAGAACTCGCGGGCACGCAGGTCGGTCAGCAGGCCCAGCTTTTCGATGGTGCGCTTGAAGCGGCGCAGGGCAACGTCAAAGGGTTCGTTTTCTTTTACGCGGATGGTGGTCATTAGCTAATGGTTTCCAAAATGTGCCCACAGAGGGTCTCCGGGAAGATCGGGCCTGGAGACCGTGTGCGGCGAGTTCCCCGTCTCGGTCTTGAGACCGTAACTAGTATTGGCCGACGGGGATTGCCAGCAAAGCCGAGCATTATAGCCCTCTTTTGAAGAAATGGTGCATCCGTCTACCCCTCTGGCGGCTCGCGCTGCGCCGGGAGGGGCGATCTGCCATGCCCATGGCTTGAAAATTGCTTCGTGTTGTAACACTCACTTAACCACCGGTGGGTGCGCCCGGCCATCCGCCCCGCGCACCGGCGCCGAGGACACAACACCATGGCATTCATGCACCGCGTTTCGGGTTGGCTGGGCCGGCTCAGTGTGGGCCGCAAGCTCATGCTCATCTACCTGCTGGACCTGACGGCAGTGATCTATGTGTCCAGCATCCTGATCCACGAAAAGTACCTGGCCATCGACTTCACGCGCAAGGAGAGCGTGGGCACGGCCTACGCCGCCGTGGTGCGCGACGGCCTGCTGGGTCAGTTTCTGGACGCCTCGCAGCAGCCGCCCGAGGCGGCCCGCATGCTGGAGCGCCTGGCCGAGGTGCGCGAGGCGCACGACACGCACCTGCGCACGGCCGATGTGGCACAGCGGTTCAGCGACGCGCTGGCGCAGCTGTCTGCGGCGGCGCCGCAGGTGCGGGGCGCCGCGGGCGCTGCGGCGCCCTCGCTCACCCAGCAGCGCAGCCAGCTGCTGCGCGAAGGGCGGGAGCTGCTCACCACGGTGGGCAACCAGTCCAACCTGATTTTGGACCCGGACCTCGACAGTTACTACGTGATGTCGCTCGTGGTGCTGCGCTTTCCCGAGCTGCTGCAGGCCGTGCATGACACGGTGGTATTTCTGGAGGCCTCGCCCGTAGGGCGCGGGCCGCAGTGGTCGTCCGAGCTGCTCACGCTGGCGGGGCGGCTGGACGCCGTGGCGCGGGGCATCGAGTCGGACTACAACCAGGCGTTCAACGCCGGTTCGCCCGAGATGCGCGCCGCGCTGGCGGGCGAGCGCGAGGCGCTCAAGGCCGCGCTGGAGGGGTTTCGCTCGCTGCTGCAGGGCCTGGCGGCGGGCGAATCGCGCCTGACCCTGGCTCAGGTGGGCGCGCAGCAGGCGCAGGTACTGGGCGCGCTGCGCGATGCCTGGTCGGTGGGCATCGTGGACCTGGAGCGGCTGCTCAACCAGCGGGTGGACAGCCTGTTTGCGCGCATGTGGCTGCACCTGGGCACGGCGCTGGTGCTGCTGGGCTGCATCCTGTCGCTGGTCACGCTGGTGGCGCGCCAGATCGCCAAGCCCTTGCAGCAACTGGCGCGGGTGGCCGACGAGGTGCGCAAGAGCGGCGACCACACGCTGCGCGCGCACTGGAACAGCCGCGACGAGATCGGCCGCCTGGTCACGGCGTTCAACGAGATGCTGTCCCAGCTCGACCGCGACCGCATCCTGCAGCAGGAGCTGGCCGCCAGCGCCCGCGCGGCCGAGGCGCAGCGCGAGCTGGTGGAGGCGTTTCCCATCCCGATGGTGGTCACGTCCGTGCCCGAGCACGAGGTGCTGCATTCCAACGCGCCCGCCGCGCACTGGCTGGGCGGCCGCAAGACCGACCCCTGGGCCGTGGGGCTGGAGCCGGGCGTGCGTGCCCGCTTCTTCCAGCGCCTGGCGGACCAGGGCTCGGTCGACGAGTTCGAGGTGCGCTGGAAGGGCAGCCCCGAGCCGTCCTGGGCCGTGCTGTCGGCGCGGCGCCTGCAGTTCCAGGGCCGCGATGCGGTGCTGACGGCCTTCACGCCGATCAACGTGCTCAAGGTGATGGAGCAGCGCCTGGAGCTGTGGGCCAAGGTGTTCGAGGCCTCGTCCGAGGGCATCATCATCATGAACGCCGACCAGCAGATCATCAGCGTGAACAAGGCCTTTTGCCGCAGCACGCAGTACGACTTCTACGAGGTCATCGGCGAAGACCTGGGCCTGCTGCTGGAGGAGCAGGTGGGCGAGCCGCTGTCCACCCAGATCAGCCGCACCATGCAGGACAAGGAATCGTGGCAGGGCGAGGTGCGCTTTCGCCGCCGCTCGGGCGAGACCTACCCGGCCCTGCTCATGGTGTCGGCCGTGCGCGAGGGCAAGGGGGGCGCCGTGGCCAACCACATCGGCATCGCCATCGACATCACCGACCGCAAGCACAACGAGGAGCGCATCCAGTTCCTCGCCCACCACGACGTGCTGACCGAGCTGCCCAACCGATCGCTGTGCGTGCAGCGCCTGCAGATGGCGCTGGCCCAGGCGCCCATCACCGGCGAGAAGGTGGCCGTGCTGTTCATCGACCTGGACCGCTTCAAGTCCATCAACGACACGCTGGGCCACCACATCGGCGACGGGCTGCTGCGCTCGGTGGCGGCGCGCCTCACGCAGGCCGTGCGCAGCCGCGACACCGTGAGCCGCCTGGGCGGTGACGAATTCGTGGTGGTAATGCGCGACGTGGGCGGGCGCGAGGATGTGCAGCAGCTGGTGGAACGCCGCCTGATCCCGCTCATCCGCCAAAGCCATCCGGTGGAAGGCCACGAGCTGAATGTGTCCTGCAGCGTGGGCATTGCCGTGTACCCCGAGGACGGCGGCGACATCGACGAACTCATGCGCCGCGCCGACGCCGCCATGTACGAGGCCAAGACCACGGGCCGCGACATGGCGCTGTTCTATTCGATGGAGACCGACCAGCGCGCCGTCGCGCGCCAGGCCATGGAGCAGCAGCTGCGCCGCGCGCTGGAGCGCAACGAGCTGAGCCTGCACTACCAGCCGCGCCTGTCCGCCAAGGGCGCGCAGCTGCTGGGGGTGGAGGCGCTGCTGCGCTGGAACAGCCCGGTGCTGGGCGCCATCCCGCCCAGCGAGTTCATCCCGATTGCCGAAGAGAGCGGCATGATCCGCGCCATCGGCGGCTGGGTGCTGCAGCAGGCCTGCGAGCAGTGGGTGCGCTGGCAGGCGCGGCCGCAGGAGGGCGGCGCGCACCCGCTGGCCGACGTGTCGGTGTCAGTCAACCTCTCGGCCGCGCAACTGGCCGACCCCGCGCTGGTGCCGGACATCGAGGCACTGCTGGCCCGCACCCGCATGCCCGCGCACCGGCTGGAGCTGGAGATCACCGAATCGCAGCTCATGGACAACGCCCACATGGCCGAGCAGCAGCTGGCGGCCCTGAAAGCGCTGGGCGTGCAGCTGTCCATCGACGATTTCGGCACCGGCTATTCGAGCCTGGCCTACCTCAAGCGCTTCGACATCGACCGCCTCAAGGTGGACAGGTCCTTTGTGCGCGACATGCTGGCCAACCCCGCCGACATGGCCATCACCCGCGCCATCATCGCGCTGGGCCACACGCTGGGCCTGCGCATCGTGGCCGAAGGCGTCGAAGACATGGCCACGGCCCAGGTGCTGGGCGCGCTGGACTGCGAGGAACTGCAGGGCTACTACTTCAGCCGCCCGCTGCCGCGGGACCAGCTGGAGACCTGGGCTGTACAGCACACGGCGCAGCACGTGAGGATGGTTGCCGCGGCTTAGCCGCCGAACCTTGGCCGCCGAACATGCGCTGCGCCGGCGAGGGACGCCGGGCAAGCGCCGTCCTGCAGGGCCTCAGGGGGGTGTCACCGCCAGCGCCTGCGCACACGCATGCGCGCTGGCCCAGGCCCACTGGAAGTTGTAGCCCCCCAGCCAGCCCGTCACGTCCACCACCTCGCCAATGAAATACAGGCCGGGTTGCGTCTTGCACTCCAGGGTCTGCTGCGACAGCGCCCGGGTGTCCACGCCGCCCAGCGTCACCTCGGCCTTCTTGTAGCCCTCGGTGCCCGTGGGCGTCAGTTCCCAGCGCGCCAGCTGTTCGGCCAGGCGGGCCAGGGCCTTGTCCGATGCCTCGTTGATCGGGCGCTGCCAGTCGGCCTCGCGCCCCGCCCAGGCATCGGCCAGGCGGCTGGGCACCAGCGTGGCCAACTCGTTGGCGATCAGCTTGCGCGAGCGGGCCTTGCCCTGGGCCAGCGCGGCGGGCAGGTCCACCGTGGGAGCGAGGTTGATGGACAGCGGCGTACCTTCCTGCCAATAGCTGGAGATCTGCAGCACCGCAGGCCCCGACAGGCCCCGGTGCGTGAACAGCAGGTCTTCGTCGAACGCCATGCGATGTTTTTTGGCCCCGGTGCTGATTTGCACGGGCAGCGCCAGCCCCGCCAGTTGCGCATACGGTGCCCAGCCGGCGCCGTCAAAGGTCAACGGCACCAGGCCGGGTTGGCGCTCGACGAGCGGGATGTCGAACTGCTGTGCCACCCGATAGCCAAAGTCCGTCGCGCCGATCTTGGGGATGGACAGGCCACCCGTGGCAATCACCACCGAGCGGGCCTGCACCGGGCCGCGGTCAGTATCAATTTGATAGCTGCCAGCGCTTGATGGATAAGCGCTGGATGGCAAAAAGACCAGATTTTTGACACCACAGGGCTGCCAGTGCGTCACCCCGCCGGCCGCGCACTCGGCCAGCAGCATGGCGATGATGTCCTCGGCCGAGCGGTCGGCAAACAGCTGGCCCTTGTGCTTCTCGTGGTGGGGAATGCCGTGCTTGTCCACCAGCGCTATGAAGTCGGCCGGGGTGTAGCGCGACAGCGCCGAGCGGCAGAACTGCGGGTTCTGCCCCACAAAGTGCTTGTGCGGCGCGGCCGGGTCCAGGTCGCGGTTGGTGAAGTTGCAGCGCCCGCCGCCCGAGATGCGGATCTTCTCGGCCACCTTGTCGGCATGGTCGACGAGCAGAACCTTCAGACCCCGCTGGCCGGCCTGGCCTGCGCAGAACAGGCCTGCAGCGCCGGCGCCGATGATGATGGCGTCAAAGAATGGGGTGGTCATGGAAGCGGCGGATTGTAGGGCTGGCGTAGCATGTGCCTTTGATCCCAGGCAGGCCACCCCCATGAACCCGACGATCCGCTTCGCCACTTGCGCCCTGGCGCTGGGCTTTCTGGCCCCGGCCTGGGCCATCAACAAATGCACCGACGCCCGGGGCAGGATCTCGTTCCAGGACGCGCCCTGTGCTGGAGAGGGGGAAAAGATCGAGGTGAGGCCGGCGCTGCCGGCCGCAGCCCCGGCCAGCAGCGCCGCGCCACCTGCTGCTGCTGCTGCCGCAGCCCCGGCCAAAGCGCCTTCCAAGGAGGGCGCCTTTGGCCCGACCTGGCAGCGCAAGCACTATCTGCAGAACCAGGGCGTGCCGCAGGCGCGCGCCGCCATGGAGCGCAACCAGCGGGAATGCGCGGCGCCCCCCGATGAAGCCGTGGCCCAGGCGGGCCCGCTGCGCCGCAGCCTGGGCGCGGGCTCCCAGTTCGCGCAGGAGAATGCGGCGGCGGCCCGCAAGGCCAAAGCGGCCTGCGACGCCCGCACGCTGGAGCTGCGCGACCAGCTCAAGGCGCTGGAGGACGAGCTGGGCTCGCTGTAGCGCCCAGGAAGTCGCTTCTAAAACGCCGCCCGCAGCGTCAGGCTCACGTTGCGCGGGTCGGCGTAGTTGCCGTAGTCCAGGTTGGCCCAGTACTTCTGGTTGGTGACGTTGTTCACCGCCAGCGTGGCGCTGAGCTTGGGGTTGAACCGCCAGGTTGCGCGCAGGTTCAGCACGGCGGTGGGCGATTCCTTGACCGTGACGGTGCCGCTGGGGTGCGGAATGTTGAAGCCTTCGATGGTGCTCTGCCACATCAGGCTGCCGCCCACCGACAGCGGAGCCAGCGCGCCCGACAGCTGGTAGTCGGTGCCCAGCTGCAGCAGGTATTCGGGCAGGTTGGCGTAGATCAGGTCGGTGGCCGCGCGGGTGACCTTGGCGCGTGTCAGGCCCGCGCTCACGCGCCAGCGGCTGTTCACCATGCCGGCCAGCTCCATCTCAAAGCCGGTGGCCTTGGTGCCGTTGACGGCCACGTAGGGCAGGGTGCCGTCGGGCAGTGGGGTGGTGATGGCGCTGTCGCGCACGCCGTAGTTGTCCTGTTTGGTCTGGAAGACCGCAAAGTGCGCCTGCATGCGCCGGTCGAACAGCTCGGCCTTCAGGCCGGCTTCGGTGTTGCTGCCGATCACGGGCGACAGCGGCATGTTGTTGCGGTCCTTGTAGTTCTGGGGGTTGAAGATGCGCGTGTGGCTGGCATAGGCCGACAGCGTGGGCGTGATGTCGTACACCGCGCCGATGTAGGGGGTGATCTTGCGGTTCTCGTCCTGGATGGCGGACTGGCCCACGTAGGCGCCGGTGGTGTTGTAGGTGTCGGTGTGGCGGTGCCAGTCGGTCAGGCGCACGCCGGTCAGCACCGACAGCGGATCGGCCACGCGCCAGCGCGCCGACGCGAACAGGCCCGTCTGCTGGGTGGTCTGCGTGCGCCAGGCGCCCGTCTTTGAATACGTGGGCATGGGCGCATTGCCGTCCCAGGTGTAGATGTTGGGGATGACGTAGCTCCAGCCCGCCAGCGAGGTGTAGCCATCGGTGCGCGTGGCGGTGCGGGTGGAGCTCATGCCCACCACCAGGTCGTGCTTGCGGCCACCCAGTGCGAACTTGCCCGACAGGTAGGCGTCCACCGTGTCCTGCTTTTCGCTGCCGCCGCCCACTGCGCCATACAGCGTGGCGCCTGCGCCGGTCTCGGGGTTGATGAAGGGGGCGCGGGAGGTGGTGGCGCCGTAGCCGTAGGTGCGCAGGCTGAAGTTGTCGCCCTCGGTGTGGTTGTACGCGGCCCTCAGGCTCCAGTCGTCATTCAGCTGGTGGTCCAGCGTGGCGTACAGCGTGCCCGAGGTGCGCTCCCAGCGCGTCCATGGCGGCGAAAAGCTGGTGGACACGGGCAGGTCGATGGGCGCGCCCGTGGTGGCAAAGCGCGGGATGGTGCCCCAGATGGGCGCCTTGGGCACGTTCGATTGCCGCTGGTAGCCGAGTGCGACCACGGTGGACTGGCCGATGTCTGCCTCCACGGCGGCCAGCAGGGCGGTCTTGTCTTCGGAATAGCGGTCGCGGAAGCTGTCCTTCTTCTGCGGGGCGATCACCAGGCGGCTGCGCACGCTGCCGTCGCTGTTCAGCGGCGCATTGATATCGAGCTCGCCCCGGTACAGGTTCCACGACCCGGCCGTGAGCGCCACGGACGCCGCAAACTGGCGCTGCGGTCGCTTGCGCACCATGTTAATGGTGGCCGACGGCACGCCCACGCCCGTCTGGATGCCGTTGGCGCCGCGCACGATGTCGATGCGCTCGTACAGCGCGGTGTCGAACTCCTGGTTGCTGCCGCTGCTGTAGCTGGGCAGGCCGTCGGTCTGGAAATCGGTGATCTGAAAACCGCGTGCGTAGTACAGCGGGCGCTGCGTGTCGTAGAAGCTCACGGCAATGCCGGTGACGTTGCGCAGCACGGCGTCGATGCTGGTGAGCGACTGGCGCTCGATCTGTGCGCGGTTGACGGTGCTGACCGACTGCGGCGTTTCGCGTGCGGTGAGCTGCAGCCGGGTGGAGGCGCTTTCGCGCGCGCCGGACACGGTCACGCTGTCGAGTGCCCGGGGCTGCACGACCTGGTCGGTGCCGGGCTCAGTGCGTGTGTCTGCGCGTGTGTCTGGGGCGGGAGGGACCGCAGCCGGCTGTTGCGCCCAGGCAGTGCCGGCCATGGAGGCGGCCAGGGTCGCAGAGACGGCGAGAGGGTGAAGTGAATGGGCAAACGGCCGACGGCTCGCAGGCATGGCAGGGCTCCTGGTGAAAAGCGTGGGTGGGCTGGCTTGCAGCGCTTTTCAGGGAGACCTGGTTCATCGGAGCACGGCTGGCTGGGTGTAACCAAATTGTAAATGCAACTGAGAATGATTCTTGAATTTAACCTGTTGCGAGCACTTCGATTCCAGACACTCGTTGCCGGGTGGCAACAACCTGCACGCCATATGGCATATCGCGTATGGCATGTGGCATTTGGCATGTGGCATTTGGCATTTGGCATGTGGCATGTGGCATGTGGCATGTGGCGTGTGCCTGGCGTCAGTGGCCAGATGGTCAGACCTCAGGCGCGCACGCCAGCCGCGCAGGGCGGGACCAGCGCCCCTGGCCTGCAGGGATGCCATGCCGCCCAGCGCCGCTACTGCCGATACACCCCGCCAGACCCCACCACCGCGATATCCACAAAGCTGGACCCATGGCGGTTCTGCGGGCTGAACTGGTAGGTGTAGCCGCCCAGATCGAGCGTGCCCAGCCCTTGCATGGCCTGTACCAGGCTGGCCCGGGTCACGCCGGGGCCGGCGGCGCGCAGCGCCTCGGTGAGCACGCGGGCGTCCATGTAGCCGGTGAAGTGGTCGTAGTCGATGGCGTGGCCGTGGCGCTTCATCGATGCCTGGAAGTCGCGCGTGAGCTGCAGCGTGGGCTTGGTGGGTGATGGTCCGGTGCGCGCCACGGCCAGGCCGCGGGCATCTTCGCCCAGCGCCTTCAGCACGGCGGCGCCTGCGCCGAGCGACAGCGTGTACACCGGCACCCCCACATGGGCCCGGTTGGCACGCACAAAGGTCACCACGGGCGGCCCGGCGGCGACCAGCAGCACCGCCTGGGGCTTGAGCTCGCCCAGCTTGCGCGCGACCTCGTCCGCACCCGCGCCCGAGGGCTCCAGGCTGGCGGTGCCGGCCAGCGTGGCGCCTTCGGCGGCCAGCACTTTCTCCACCAGCGGCAGCAGCAGCTTGCCGAAGTCGTTGTTCTCATAGGCCACGCCGATGCGGGCACTCTGCACCGCCACCAGGTTGCGCACGATCTTCACCAGCTCGTCGGCGTAGCTGGCCCGCGTGGTGAACAGATAGGGGCTGGCCTGCATGCGCACGGCGGGGCTGCCGGTGTACACCGAGATGAGCGGCAGCTTGGCCTCGGCCAGATAGGGCAGCATGCCCAGCACCTGCGAAGTTCCGGCCACGCCAAACAGCGCCAGCACGCCCTCCTTGTCGCCCAGCGTGCGCGCGTTGGCGATGGCGCGCGCCGCCTCGAAGCCGTCGTCCAGCGTGACGAACCGCACCTTGCGCCCGCCGATGCCGCCCTGGGCATTCAGGTCGGCGATGGCTGCGTCCTGGCCCAGGTGGATGGGGGCGAGAAAAGGGGCCATGCCGCCCGAGAGCGCCGTGGTGCGGCCGATGAGGATGTCGCCCCGCCCGGCAGCTGCGGGTGACGAGGATGTCTGCGCGGCCACGTGGCGGCTGGCGCACGCGCTGGCGGCCAGGGCCAGCAGCAGCGCGCGCCGGCCTGGGCCTGCGGGATGGTCAAGACGGGTGATACCTGGGGCAACCGGCGACTTCATCGACACCTCCTGTCCGCAGCCGGAGGGGCCGGGATGTAACGAATGGTACGAGGCTGGTGAAGCGTCCGGCGCCGGGGTTTACGCGCAATGCGAGTCAAGCCGGTGACAGGGGTTTGCCCGAGGTTGCGGGTTGCGCGCAGGGCCTGCACGCACACCGCCCAGGCAGCGCGGGCGCGGCCTGCGGCCTGGGGTGGGGCGGGCATTTTGGGGGGTGGGCGGCCCTTAAAATTGCCCGCATGAACATCCCCTCACACCAGCTCAGCATGACGGTGCTGATGTCCCCCGACATGGCCAATTTTTCGGGCAACGTGCACGGCGGGGCCATCCTGAAGTTGCTGGACCAGGTGGCCTATTCGTGCGCCAGCCGCTATTCGGCCTGCTATGTCGTCACGCTGAGTGTGGACCAGGTGATGTTCCTGCAGCCCATCCATGTGGGCGAGCTGGTCACCTTTCTGGCCAGCATCAACTACACGGGCAGCTCGTCGATGGAAGTCGGCATCAAGGTGGTGGCCGAGAACATCCGGTCGCAGGTGGTGCGCCACGTCAACAGCTGCTTTTTCACGATGGTGGCGGTGGACGAATCGCGCAAGCCCGTGCAGGTGCCGCCGCTGTCGCCCTCTACCCCCGACGAGCGCCGCCGCTGGGAGGCCGCCCTGCTGCGCAAGGCCCTGCGCAAGGAACTGGCCGAACGCTTTGCGCAAGTGCGCGAGACCGCCGCGCCCTGATCAGCCCGCAGCCCGCAGGTCAGGCCGCGCTGCGGCTGCGCCCGGCCAGGGACACCGCCTGCAGCGACAGCCCGTCGATCTCGTTGGTGATGCCGGACAGCACGTTGGCCACCACCGCGAATTCGCGGCCGTGCTGACCGGCGCGCGCGGCCATCACCTGGGCGTTGAAGCTCACCACCTTGGCCTCGCGCGCCACGGTCTGGATCGAGGCCACGATGCCCGCCAGCTCTTTCATCAGGGTTTCGGACTGCGCCTTGCTCACCTGGTCGAACGCGGTGGTGGCCGTGTTGAGGGCGTCCAGTACGCCGTCGGTGGTTTCCACCAGGCGGGCCAGTGCGTCCTCCACGCGCGGGCTCTGGCGCTCGGCCAGATCCAGCGCCGTGCCCACCTGCTGTGCAAATGCCTCGATGGTGGCGCCCACCCCCTGGGGGCCGTGGTAGGCCTTGCGGATGATCTCGGCGCTGGTGGCATCCAGGTGGCGCGGCGTGTCCACCAGCCGCGCTTGGCTGTCGGTGAACAGCGTGAGCGAACCGCGCGCGGCCTTCAGGTGAAGGTCGCTGCCGCGTGCCGCCAGCACGGTTTGCAGCACCATGCGCTGCGACAGCATGCGCTGGCGCGCCGCCAGGTTGACGAGCGACATGCCCGCGTCGCGCGAGGGAGTCTGAGTGGAAGACGACAGCGTGGGCATGCTGGAAGTGCGTGCAGGGAGGGGGAAGGCTGCCATGGTGTTCCTTGTGCGTGTTGCATTCAGATGCATGCTTTCAAGCAATACCCGGGCCAATGTGCATGGAGCCCCGTGACCCAATGCGGTGCTGTGTTGACGGAGGCTGTGCCCGAGCAAACATGCGGCTGCGCGGAGCCGGGCACGCCTTGGAGCGCCCCGGTGGGTGCGTGTGCACGGCGCATTCCCGGCCTGCGAAGGGCGCAAGCGGGGCTGTGAATTGTCTAGTCCACTGGAGCCGATTTCTCGGCTTCAGTGGACTAGGGGTGGCCCATGCCGGCGAGCCCGCCCTGGGCCACCAGCTCGCGGTACCACTCCTCGTAGCCGGCGCTGCTCGGGTGCAGGCCGTCGGCCGCGTGCAGCTCCTTGCTGCGGGCTACAAACGGGTCTTCGCTGCGCGGACGCAGCAAGCGCACGTAGCGCACCTGCTGGCCTGAAGCCACCTGCTGCACCAGGGTGTGCAGCGTTTCGGAGCGGTGCGACATCACCCACGACAGCGGGGGCGCGAAAAAGGGCGCATGGCCCACGTCGCCACAGGGCATCATCACCACACGCTCGCCCTTCTGGCGGGCCAAAGCCACCGTGCGCTGCACCTGCGGGCGCAGCGTATCGGGCCGCGTGAAGCGGATCACGTCATTGCCGCCGGCCAGCACCAGCACCAGGTCGTAGCCGGGCTCGGCCCGCTCCAGTTGCTGCACCACGTCGGCGAACCTGGCGCCGTTGGCGGCGAGGTTGTCGATGTGCCACTGCGGATGGTGCTGGCCCATCAGGCCGGGAAGGCTTTGCGCGGGCGAAGTGGCACCAGTGCCCACCCCCGTGCTGTCGCCCACCACCAGCACACGGCGCGTGGGCTGGCGTGGGTGGGCGGTGAAGGGCTGGGCGTCGCGCGCCAGTTCGGCGGTGCTCCACAGGCGCCACGGCGCGCAGGCCGTGGTCAGCAGGGCGCCCGCCGCCAGCGCCGCAGCCAGCGCGAGGTGGCGTGTGCTGGCGCGGGGGCGGGACGAGGCGGGTGAGGGTGAAGGTGGATTGGGTCGGTGCGGCATGGTTGTGCAGCGTGCCGCGTTGGAATGCGCTGCGAAGACGGGGCAAAAACTCCGAGAACACCAGCGCAGCGGCACGCCCCGACAGCGTAGTCGCATGCGGGCGCGCCGCGTGTCGGCGCGCCGGGCGGTGGCGCGTAGGACGCTGGCGGACGCGGGCGACCCTGATGCCTGGGGATGCTCTGCACCTCCCCCTGCAGTCCGTGAAAACGCGGACTCACGAGGGATACGCGGGACATCCCTGGCGGCTCAGCGCCCCTGCCGGAAAACCACCGCGTCCAGCCCCATCGCGCGGATGGATGCGGCGGCGGCGTCGGCCTGGGCGCGGGTGTCGTAGGGGCCGGTGCGCACGCGGATGCGGCGGCCGCCTGCGCTGTTCAGCTCCTGGCGGAACGCGGGCAGGCCCTCGTTCAACAGCCGCGCCTGCGCCTTGCGGGCGTTGGCTTCGTCGGCAAACAGGCCCACGTTGATGTAGTAGCCCGGTGTGCTGCCCACCGTGGCCGGGACTTCTGCCGAGGCCTTCGGCGCTGCCGCTGCGGGCGGTGGAGGCCGCTTGGACGGCGAGGCGGGCGCGGCCGATGCCGATGCCTTCGAGGACGGGGACGCCGCAGACGTGGCGGCACGCTGCTGGGAGGCGCTTGGCGCAGTGGCCGACGGAGCGGGCGCACGCGACGCTGCAGGCGCTGCGGCGGCGGCCGGGCGGGGACTTGCCGCAGCGGCGGAGGCTGCCGCCTTGGGCGCAGGCGAGGCTGGGGCCTGGGCCGGTGTGGGCGGTGCAGCCACGGGCGGCGGGCCGGCGCCAGGGGCCGACGCCGTGCCGGCCGCAGTGGAAGGCGGAGCGGCCGACGACACGGACGCGGATGCCAACCCAGAGGCGGTGGCCCCTGCATCCGACGTGGCGGCGGCCGAAGAAGACGCAGAGGCGGGCGCCGACGCCGCCGACGCAGCGTCGGCCACCGTCACCGCGCGTTGTTCCCACGCGGGCGGGGTGAGGCCGGCCTGGGGCAGCACCAGGTAGGCCAGCACAGCGGCGGCCGCCAGCACCCCATTGGCCAGCACCACCGTGGTCAGGCGCTTGCGGGTGCTGGCCTGCTGGTCCAGCAGCGCGCAGGCCTCGGGCACTGTGCGCGACGCTGCCAGCGCGCGGGCGATGCGCCTTCGGATGTCGGCGTGCAGCAGCGCGTTGCCATACAGCCCGGGCACCGCAAAGGCGAGCAGGGCGAACGCGCCCAGCACGCCCCATTCCACGCCCTGCGGCCACTGCAGAAACGAGCGGCCCAGGCCAAACACCAGCAGCGCCAGGCCCTCGGCGGCGGCCACATACACCAGTGCCGCGCTCCACAGCTGGCGGAACACCATCCAGTTCAGCGTGCACAGGCAGGCCGCCCAGTTCCAGCTGGTGGTGGTGCGGCCGGTGGCATCAAAGCGCGCAAAGATGGGCAGGTAGCGGTCGGTGTTGACGGGGCCGAGCGCCACGCGATACAGCGCCGTCATCGCGGTGTCGGAAGGGGAGCCCAGCGACATGGCCGGGATCAGGGAGTCTGCAGGGTCCGTGGTGGCGCGCATGGCCCGATTCTGTCACGCAGCAGCGCCGCGCTGAGACGGGCCCGGTTGTGTTGCTCACGCGCAGCAAAGCTGCTGCCCCGTATTGACCGCTGAGCAGAAAAAATCTAATAAAAATCACCTTTAGCGCTTATCCAGTAAGCGCTGACAGCTATCAAATTGATAGTTTTCGATTGAGGCCTTACCTGCCCCGCACCATGGCCATGATCTGGCCGGCGTCCAGCGTGGCGGCCTTCTGCTGGATCTGCGGCAGGTATTGCGTCTGCATCTGCTTGGCAGGGCCCAGCAGGTTCTGGAAAGTTTCGCGCAGCATCGCGGTGCTCATCACCCGGCCCCCGGCGTAGTAGCGCTTGGCCACCTGGCCCAGCGCATACGTGGTGGCAAACGAAAACGCCATGCCCGTGGCCGCACCGCCTATGCGGCCGATGGTCTTGCCCGCCGCCTTGCCCAGCAGGCCGCCCAGCAGCTTGCGGCCAAACTGCTCCAGGTACTGCGAAGTCATGCCCACGCCAGCAGCGGCGATGAATTCCTTGATGTGGCCCTGGTCCAGTTCCACGCCGTGGGCCTTGCCAATGCTGTACACCATCTTCACCTGCATGGGGATGATGGCCATCGATGCCCAGGACTGCGGCAGCAGTTCCAGCGCGCCGTTGAGCAACGCGTAGTTGAGGATGGATTGGTCCAGTTCTGCGCTGGAGGCGGAAGCACCTGCCGTGGGCGTTGCCGCAGCTGCCGCTACCGCTACGCCAGCGCCAGCCATTGGGGCAACGGGCGCCGCCACCGGCACGGCCGTTTCCGCCACGTCCACCAGCGCATCGGCTTCGTGTTCGAACGCCGCCGTCTGCGGGGCGCCCAACTGCAGGGCCGATTTAAGGTTGGTCAGAAACTCCCGCTCCGCCGGGCTCTGCCGCCCGTCCACGTCGCACACGCACACCGCCATTTCATAAGCCAGCTGGCGGTGCATGGGGTCGGCCAGGCCGGCCACGGCCGACTGCACCGTGGTGCGTTTGAGCAGCACGTCCTGGTAGATGCGCGGCAGGTCGGCCATGCCCGCGTCGCTGGCCAGAGACTGCGCAATGCGGCGGATCTCGTCGCGCTCGGTGTCGTCCTTGTGGCCGTCTGCAAACGCAGCCAACAGGGCAATGGTGAGGATGGATTTTTGCTGGTCCAGGGTCATGGGTGCTGCCCGCGAGGGGATCGAGTGAGGGAGGCGTCATGGGTCGAGGCCATGACGGTGCGCAGGGACACGTGCAGTCTAGGCAAGCCACTTTCAACGCCACAGGCCGTAGGGATATGCGGAGCAGGGTTTTCCCTTGGGTAGTTCGGCGACTGTGCGGCTCCGCACGGCGTGCCTACAGTGCCGTGCATCGCTAGGAATTTTTGCGGAGCATGAACATGGGCGTTTCGATCGTGGGCTGGGCGCATCTGCCCTTTGGCCGGCTGGACGGGCTCGGCCTGGAAGACCTCATCACCCGCGCCGGGCGCGAGGCAATGCAGCATGCCGGCGTGGACGGCACGGCGGTGGACGGCGTGTGGCTGGGCAACCTGAACGGCGGCTTCACGCCCGACGTGTTCGCCTCGTCGCTGGCGTTGCAGTGCGACGACGCCCTGCGCTGGAAGCCCGCCACGCGGCTGGAGAACGCCTGCGCGTCGGGCTCGGCGGCGGTGTATGCGGCGTGTGATGCCATCGAGGCCGGCCGCACCCGCGTGGCCCTCGTCATCGGTGCCGAGAAGATGACGGCGGTGTCTGGCGCAGAGACCACGCGCATCCTGGGCGACTGCGGATATTCGGGCGAGGCGGGCAACCCGCCCGGCGGTTTTCCGGGCATCTTTGCTTCCATTGCCCGCGACTACTTCGCGGCGCACGGCGACCATTCGGCCACCCTGGCGCGCATCGCCGCCAAGAACCACGCCAACGGCGCGCTCAACCCCTGGGCCCATATGCGCAAGGACCTGGGTTTCGAGTTCTGCAACACCGTGTCCGAGCGCAACCCGATGATTGCCGACCCGCTGCGCAAGACCGACTGCTCGCTGGTGTCCGACGGCGCTGCGGCGCTAATCCTGGCGGCCGACGATGCAGCGGGCGATTTTCCGCGCGCCGTGCGCTTTCGCGCCCGTGCCCAGGTCAACGACTACCTGCCCATGGCCCGCCGCCGCGTGGTCGGCTTTGAAGGCCCCCGGCGCGCCTGGCAGCAGGCGCTGCAGCAGGCCGGCTGCGCGGTGCACGACCTCTCGCTGGCCGAAGTGCACGACTGCTTCACCATTGCCGAACTGCTGACCTACGAGGCCATGGGCCTGGCGCCCGCCGGCCAGGGCCATCGCGTGCTGGACGACGGCACGGTGCAGCGCGGCGGCCGTTTGCCCGTCAACGCCTCGGGCGGGCTCAAGGCCAAGGGCCACCCCATCGGGGCCACGGGCGTGTCCATGCACGTGGTGTCTGCCATGCAGCTGGTGGGCGAGGCGGGCGACCTGCAGGTGCCGGGCGCCGCGCTGGCGGGCGTGTTCAACATGGGAGGCTCGGCCGTGGCCAACTACGTGAGCGTGCTGGAGCGCGCACGATGAACATCGCCCACCTGCTGCGCCGCAGCGCGCAGCTGCACGCCCACCAGCCCGCCGTGTTGCACGGCAGCGAGCCGCTGTGGACCTACGCCCAGCTGGGCACCCGCACCGCCGCGCTGGCGGGCTACCTGCGCACGCAGTGCGGCATCTCCCCCGGTGACCGCGTGGCCATCTACGCCGCCAACGCGCCCGAATATCTGGAAGCCCTGCACGCCATCGTCTGGGCCGGTGGCGTGTCGGTGCCCGTCAACTACAAGCTGCACGCCAAGGAGCTGGCCTACGTGCTGGAGAACTCCGGCGCACGCACGGTGCTCGTCTCCCAGGCGCTGGCCGCCACCGCACGCGAGGCCGGTGGCCCAGAGTCTGCGCTGCTGGTGCTGGGTTCGCCCGCCTACGCGCAGGCCGTGGCCCACGCGCCCATCGACGTATGCGACCGCGCGCCGAACGACGTGGCCTCGCTGTTCTACACATCGGGCACCACCGGCCGCCCCAAGGGCGTGATGCAGACCCACCGCAACCTGCTGGCCATGACGGCCTGCTACTTCACGGATGTGGACGACGTGCTGCCCGGCGACGCCATGGTCTACGCCGCACCCATGTCGCACGGCGCAGGCCTCTACAACTACGCCCAGGTGCTGCGCGGCGGGCGGCATGTGGTGCCGCTGTCGGGCGGCTTCGAGCCTGCCGAGCTGGTGCAGCTGGCGGCATCGGTGGGCCAGCTCACGCTGTTTGCCGCACCCACCATGGTGCACCGCCTGGTGGACCACGTGCGCGCCACGGGTGCGGATGTGAGCGGCTTCAAGACCATCGTCTACGGCGGCGGCCCCATGTACGCCGACGATCTGCGCAACGCCCTGGCCGTGATGGGCAACCGTTTTGCGCAGATCTACGGCCAGGGCGAAAGCCCCATGACCATCACCGCCCTGTCGCGCGCCCAGCTGGCCGACCGCAACCACCCGCGCTGGGCCGAGCGCATGGCGTCCGTCGGCGTGGCGCAGTCGCTGGTGGAGGTGCGCGTGGTCGACGCTCAAGGGCAGAGCGTGCCCACCGGCGAAACCGGCGAGGTGGTGGTGCGCGGCGACACGGTGATGCCCGGCTACTGGAACCACCCCGAGGCCACGGCGCAGACGCTGCGCGATGGCTGGCTCTGCACAGGCGATATGGGCGCGCTGGATGCCGACGGCTTTCTCACGCTGAAAGACCGGTCCAAGGACGTGATCATCTCCGGCGGCAGCAACATCTATCCGCGCGAGGTGGAAGAGGTGCTGCTGCTCCACCCCCAGGTGCGCGAGGCGGCCGTGGTGGGCCAGCGCGATGCCGAATGGGGCGAGGTGGTGGTGGCCTACCTGGTGGCGGGCGAGGACGGGGCGGTGGGCGATGCGGTGCTGGAGGCACTGTGCCTCGAGCACATTGCGCGGTTCAAGCGGCCAAAGGAATACCGGTGGGTGGAGGCGCTGCCGAAGAACGCCTATGGGAAAGTGTTGAAGACTGAGTTGCGGGGGATGGGGATGGTGGCGTCTAAACTGGACGGTTAATTTCGGCCAGAAGCAGGCGTCGGTGCAAGTAGCTCCCGTACAAGAGGACGCATTGCCCGACCGACTCATAATGGTCAATCTCTAGGGAAGCCAAGATGACTGCCGAAAACTTGAAGCCGAATGCACTCTTGGACGCAGAGGATGCCTGCGTACTACCGCCTGATCATCCGATTCCCGCGGAACTCCTTCGTCGCTACTCAGTCGAGCGCGATCCGTTCGCCGAGCAAGACATTGCCGACTATGTCCATAGTCAAGCTCGTGACGAAGTCGTCAGTCATGTAGAGCGAGTAAAGCGCGAGGTCGTGATGGGCGACCCCTATGAGATATGGGACGTGACTACTGACCAAGGCAGGTGGTGGGTCGTCACGAACCCAACGAACCTATATTCGCAGCAGCACTTTCCAAGCTTGGACTACACCCTTTCGTTCCATGTTGGACTGATGGCGAGAGTTCGCAGCCGCTCCGGCTCGCCCGATGGGAACGACCCGACACCCTTCGACGAGGTCTTGAGAAGATTCGAGCAAGCGGGCGAGCGTTTTGGGCACGCAATTGAAGTTGAGGACTTGCAGACAATCGGAATGCTTCTACGTGAGGGATTGATCTCGCTCACTACCGCAGTGCACCGAAGGGTTGTCTTGCCTCAAGACGTGGAAGTTCCGCAAATCGCCAACTTCGTTGCCTGGTCGGATGCGCTATTGAATGTCCTTTGCGGCGGCGGAAGTAACGAGCGTCTACGCCAGTACCTCAAGAGCCACGCGAAAGAAACATGGCAGCTCGTGAACTGGCTAACGCACTCACGGAGTGCGGACCGAGTTTCAACGGAGATTGCGATAGGTGGCTGCGAGGCCACGCTTCGCACGTTCATCCAACTTCTCGGACGCCTGAGAACGGGAGGAGCAGAAGAGTGCCCCTCTTGTCGCTCACGAAATATCCGAACCTTCTTCGACATCGACATTCCGCCAGATGGCGATTACTTTCTCAGCTGCGGTGCGTGCGACTGGCACAACCATCCGGGTCTCCCAATGGACTCCGGTAGCGGAGAGGTTCAGGACGGCCAATCGTGAGCTGTTTCCTGTAGTCGCCGTGCGCATTACTCCGCGTGGGATGCCTCTGGCAACATGTCCGCGTTGGGCCGAAATCCCCCTTCGCTGCACCATTAAGCCCGCCATCCCCACGGTTAACCCACCCCGCCTACCATGCGGTCTTTGCCCGCAGGAACCCTCCCATGCCCACCACCCTCAAAATCGATTTCGTCTCCGATGTCTCCTGCCCCTGGTGCATCATCGGCCTCAAGGCGCTGGAGCAGGCGGCGGACCGGCTGCAGGGCGAAGTCGCGCTGGACCTGCATTTCCAGCCGTTTGAGCTGAACCCGCAGATGGGCCCGGAGGGGCAGGAGATCAACGAGCATCTGCACGAAAAGTATGGTTCCACGCCCGAACAGCTGGAACGCACGCGCGAGGCGATTGCAGCGCGCGGCGCCGAGTTGGGCTTCACCTTTGGCAAGGGCAAGCGCAGCCGCATCTACAACACGTTTGACGCCCACCGGCTGCTGCACTGGGCCGAAGAAAAGGGCCTGCAGCCCGCGCTGAAGAAAGCGCTGTTCAAGGCCTATTTCACCGACGGGCAGGACCCGAGCAACCACGAGGTGCTGGTGCAGGTGGCAGGCGAGGTGGGGCTGGATGGGGCCGAGGCGCGCGAGGTGTTGGCCTCGGGCCGCTATGCCGACGAGGTGCGTGAGCGGGAGCAGTTCTATCTGCAGCACGGCATCCATTCGGTGCCGGCCATCATCGTGAACGAGCGGCACCTGATCCAGGGCGGGCAGCCCGTCGAGGTGTTCGAGCAGGCGCTGCGGCAGTTGGCCAGCCAGGCTTGAATACTATCAATTTGATAGCTGTTGGCGCTTGATGGATAAGCGCTGAAGGCAATTTTCATGCAAAAAACAAAAGGGGCCTTGGCCCCGTTTTGCTTTTGATGCCCGGCCTTGTCAGCCCGTCGCCAGTCCGTGCGTCCGTCCGAGCGCCAGTCCGTGCGTTCGATTGCTCGTTCGTCCGCTGAAGGGTTCACTTGCGCAGCGGGATGGCCGTGGCGCGGTCGACCGGCACGGCGGTCACGCTGTTCTGGGGCGATCCGTCGATGAGCTTTTCGGAGTACGTGAGGTAGACCAGCGCGTTGCGCGCCGGGTCGACCATGCGCACGATGCGCAGGCGCTTGAACAGGATGGACATGCGTTCGCTGAACACTTCTTCCTGCTTCTTGAGCGGCTCGGGGAAGCTGATGGGCCCCACCTGGCGGCAGGCGATGGAGGCTTCGGCGCGGTCCTCGGCCAGGCCCAGCGTGCCCTTGATGCCGCCCACGCGGGCGCGCGAGACGTAGCAGGTCACGCCCTGCACCCCGGGGTCGTCGTAGGCCTCCACGATGATGTCGTGGTCGCGGCCGATCCACTGGAAGGCGGTGTCCACGGAACCGATCTTTTCGCCGGCGGCGTGGGCCGCCAGGCCCGTCAGCGCCAGGGTGGCCGCCAGGGCCGCACGGGTGGCGGGCCGAAGCGGCCGTTGCAGCAGCAGTGGCAGGGTCCGGGTCATGCTGTGGCCTCGCCTTCGGTGCAGCGCTGGGCCAGGTGGGCCAGGGCTTCTTCCACCTGGTCCACCAGCACCAGGCACAGGTCGCCGGGCTGCAGGCGTGCCAGCGCGGTGTCGATGGCGATGAACTCGCCGCGAATTTCCTCGACATGGGTGGTGCGCGGCGCACCGGCCAGGCCCTCGCGCAGCAGGTTCATCACCTCGCCATCGGCGCGGCCACGCTGGGCGGCGTCCTGGTACAGGATGACCTCGTCGAACGCGGCGCCCAGAATGACGGTCTGCTCGCGGATGTCTTCGTCGCGGCGGTCGCCCGCGCCGCTGATGACCACGCTGCGGCGCTTGGCGGGCAGGGCGTCCACGGCCTGCACCAGGGCGCGCATGGCGTCGGGGTTGTGGCCGTAGTCGGCGATCACGGTGGCACCCCGGTAGTCCATGATGTTGAAGCGGCCGGGGGCGTTGTCGCTGTCGTTGACGAAGCCCGACAGGCCGCGGCGGATGGTCTGCCACGGCATGTCCACGCCCCAGGCGGCAGCCACGGCGGCCATCACGTTCTCGACCTGGAAGCCGATCTTGCCGTTGCGCGTGATCGGCACGTCGCGCAGCTGGATGGTCTCGCGCCACGAGCCTTCGGACGCCACGATGGTCTCGCCATCCACATACACGGTGCGGTGGCCCTGGGCGCGGTGCGTGGCCATCACGGGGTGGTGGCGGTCCAGCGCAAAGTAGATGATCTTGCCCGGGCAGGACGGCGCCATGGCGGCCACCACAGGGTCGGCGGCGTTGAGCACGCCATAGCCGGTGGGCGCCACGTTCTGCACGATCACGCGCTTGACCACGGCGAGGTCTTCCACGGTGTCGATGTAGTTCATGCCCAGGTGGTCGCCCGCGCCGATGTTGGTAACCACGGCCACCGAGCAGCGGTCAAAGCCCAGGCCTTCGCGCAGGATGCCGCCGCGCGCGGTCTCGAACACGGCAGCGTCCACCTCGGGGTGCAGCAGCACGTTGCGGGCGCTCTTGGGGCCGCTGCAGTCGCCGCTGTCGATCTGCCGGCCGTTCACATACACGCCGTCGGTGTTGGTCATGCCCACGCGCAGGCCCTGGGCCGTGAACAGGTGGGCGATGAGGCGCGCGGTGGTGGTCTTGCCGTTGGTGCCGGTCACGGCCACGGTGGGGATGCGGCCGTCGTCGCCCGAGGCATACAGCTTGTCGACCATGGCCTGGCCCACGTTGCGCGGCTTGCCATAGCTGGGTGCCAGGTGCATGCGCAGGCCGGGGGCGGCGTTCACTTCGACAAAGCCGCCGCCTTGCTCTTCCAGCGGGCGCAGCACGGTCTCGGCCACCATGTCCACGCCGCAGATGTGCAGGCCCACCATCTGGGCCGCGGCCACGGCGCGCGCGGCCACTTCGGGGTGCACGTCGTCGGTTACGTCGGTGGCGGTGCCGCCGGTGGACAGGTTGGCGTTGTTGCGCAGGATGACGCGCTGGCCCTTGGCGGGCACGGCGTCGGGCGTGAGTTCTTGCACGGCCAGGCGGGCGATGGCGATGTCGTCGAGCCGGATCTTGGTGAGGGACGTGGCATGGCCTTCGCCCCGGCGCGGGTCGAGGTTGACGAGCTCGACCAGCTCGCGCACCGTGTGCTGGCCGTCGCCCAGCACCTGGGGCGGCTCGCGGCGCGCGGCGGCCACCAACTGGTCGCCCACCACCAGCAGGCGGAAGTCATGGCCGGGCAGAAAGCGCTCGACCATCACGGTGCCGTACTCGGCGGCGTTGCGGTAGGCTTCTTCGAGCTGGGGGCGGTCGGTGATGTTCACCGTCACGCCCTTGCCCTGGTTGCCGTCCTGGGGCTTGACCACCACGGGCAGGCCCACCTGCAGCGCCACGTTCCAGGCTTCTGCCACGGTCTCCACGGGTTTGCCCAGCGGCACCGGCACGCCGGCGGCGTGCAGCAGGCGTTTGGTCAGGTCCTTGTCCTGGCCGATGGATTCGGCCACGGCGCTGGTGGAGTCGACCTCGGCCGCCTGGATGCGGCGCTGCCGCGAGCCCCAGCCAAACTGCACCAGGCTGCCGCGCGTGAGGCGGCGGTAAGGAATGCCGCGCGCCACGGCGGCTTCGACGATGGAGCCGGTGCTGGGGCCCAGGCGCTCGTCTTCGTCCAGCTCGCGCAGCTCGGCGATCACGGCGTCGGCATCGAAGCTGCCGCTGCCCTGCGCGGCGGCGATGAGTTGCTGCGCATATTCAAACGCCTTGCGGCCCACGGTTTCCTCGCTGTATTCGACGATGACCTGGTACACGCCTGCGTCGCGCGTGGCGGCGGTGCGGGCAAACGTGACCGGGCAGCCCGCCTGGGCCTGCAGGGCCAGTGCGGCAGCCTGCAGCACATGGGCCAGCGAGACGTCGGTGTCGCCGCCCTCGGGGTGCAGCACGCCGACGGCGGGGAAGAGGGCGCGCAGCCGCGCTTCGAAGCCATCGATCTGCGCCATCGCGCGTTCGGATTCAGCGCAGGACACAACGGCCTCGATGGCCATGTGGCGGCTCCACAGGTTGGGGCCGCGCAGGGCCCGGGTGCGGGATACATCCATGGGTGTCTTTCTGGGGTCGGTCTGTCGATTCAGTGCGTGCCGTGGTGCCGGGGCTTGTTCCGTTGGCAGCAGATCACGTGGGCAGCCCCACGGGGGCGGGCAGGTCGGGCTCAAAGGTCTTGATGCCGGCGCCGATCAGGTCCGGCGCGATGTCGAGCGCCCATGCGGCGCCGATGGCGGCCAGCAGCGCATCGGTGTCGGGCGCCACGGCGTTGCGCCCGAAGGTCAGGTCGGCCAGCGCGCCCAGCACGTGCTCGGCGCTGCCCGTGGCCAGCACTACGCGGCCGTTCTTCACGAACACGGCGCGGCCGTTGTCGGTGGCGCGGTGCTCGGCGATCACGGGCAGCGTACCGTCCTGCGCGTACAGCACCACGGCGCCGTCCGACAGCGGGGCCAGGTCGGCCACCTGCGCAATGGCCGCGTTGAGCACGGCGGCGCCTTCCGACAGCACCACGTCCACTTGCGTGCGCATGACCTTGGTCATCTGGTCCTGCTCGTGCACGTCGAACTCGGCCAGCGTCTGCACGCCGTCCATGTCGGTCACCACGCCCACCAGGCAGCGGTCATAGGCCAGGCCGTCGCGCAGGATGGTGCGTGCGTTGCTTTCGATGACGGCGGCCTGCACCATCTTGTTCATCAGCAGGCGGTGCGATGCTTCCCAGTGCGCACAGTCGGCCGTGTCCACGCAGCGGCGGTCCAGGAACAGGCCCTCGCTGCAGGCCAGGCCCGTGTGGTGCCCGCCCAGGTGCAGCAGCCAGCCCACCAGCCGGGTGACGGTGGAGGTGTTGCGCGTACCGGCCACGCCCACCAGCGGAATGCGGCCCGCCTGGCCGGCATCGTCGCTGTCGTCGCTGGGGAACAGGTGTTCGACGATCGCCTGGCCCACGGGGCGGGGAGCGCCCACGGCGGGTTTCAGGTGCATGAGCAGGCCGGGGCCGGCGTTCACTTCCACGATCGCGCCGCCCTGCGTGTGCAAAGGCTTGGAGATGTCCTGCGCCACCATGTCGATGCCGGCGATGTCCAGGCCCACCACCTTGGCCGCCAGCTGGGCGATGTAGGCCACTTCGGGGTGCACGTCGTCCGTGCAGTCCACGGCCACGTTGCCGTTGCGCTCAATGACGACCTGTCGGCCGGCGGCGGGCACTGCGTCTGCGTCAAGGTCCTGGCGCTGCAGTTCAAGCTGCACCTTGGAGTTGGTCGCGATGTCGATGATCTCCAGCGGGTACTCCTCCTCATAACCGCGACGCGGGTCGGCGTTGAGCTGGCTGTCGATGAGCTCCTTCACGGTGTTGCGCCCATTGCCCGTGATGCTGACCACCTCGCCCCGTGCGGCGGCCACCACCTTGCCGCCCACCACCAGAAGGCGGTGTTCGTCGCCCGGAATGAAGCGCTCGACCATCACATCGCTGCCCTCGGGGTAGGCCACGTGGTAGGCGGCCTCGATGTCTTCCTGCTTGCGCAGGTCCAGCGTCACGCCGCGGCCGTGGTTGCCGTCGGAGGGCTTGACCACCACGGGCAGGCCAATGTCCTGTGCGGCTTCCCAGGCTTCTTCCGGACTGTTGACGACTTGCCCTTCGGGAATGGGGACGCCGCACGACTTGAGCAGCGTCTTGGTCAGATCCTTGTCGCTGGCGATGCCTTCGGCGATGGCACTGGTGTATTCGGTCTCGGCCGTCCAGATGCGGCGCTGGCTGGCGCCATAGCCCAGCTGCACCAGGTTGCCGTCGTTCAGGCGGATGTGGGGAATGCCCCGGTCGGTGGCGGCGGTGACGATGCAGGCCGTGCTGGGGCCGAGGTACTGGTCGTCCACCTCGGTGCGCACGCGGGCCACGGCAGCGGCCACGTCAAAGGGCTCGTCGTTGATGGCCGCCATGATGAGTGCGTGGCCCTGGGCCAGCGCCACGCGCGCCACGCTTTCGTCGCGCGCACGGAACACCATGCGGTACACGCCGCGCTGGGAGGTAGAGCGCGTCTGCCCAAAGCCCGTGGGCATGCCGGCCAGGTTGAGCAGCTCGATCACGATGTGCTCGAGCACATGGCCGCACCAGGTGCCTTCTTCCAGCCGCTGCAGGAAGCCGCCGCGCTCGCCCACGCCGCAGTGGTGCTCGATGAGGGCGGGCAGCCATGCGGTGAGGCGGTCGTTGAAGCCGGGCAGGCTGTGCGAGGGGTGGTCCTCCAGATCGCCCAGATCAAGCCAGACTTCCAGCACGGGGCGGTAGGTCCAGATGTTGGGTCCCCGCAGGTAATTGATGCGAAGCAGTTGGATATCGTTGAATTTCGCCATGGATTGCAGCGGTAGGGTGGCCTGCGCCGGTCAGCGCCAATGCCGTGGAAGAAGTCGCCGGAGATTGTGCGCCAGACGGAGGCGTTCCGGCAGATGTCAGCCGAAAACCGGGCTTTGGCGTTAGGGGCGGATGCCCTGCGGCATGGGATGCAGGACGGATCGGGGAGAATTCGCGTTTGCGCGGACCGGGCCGGCACCCGCCGCTGTGGGCGGTATAACCAACCAATAATGCAACATCACCATTCTGTGGACGCCTCGGGTGTCTTTGCCAGCCCCCAGGGGGCTGATCTGCGGGCCATGCTCGCACCCCAAGAGAACGTGCTGGCCGCACTGCAGGTTGACCTGAGCGCCGCACTGCGGTTTGCCGAGGGCTGGGTGGTGGTGACCTCGGAGCGTCTGCTGGCCTGCGACGCCGGCACCACGGCATGGCGCGCCTGGCCCCTGGGCCATGGCCTGGCGCTGCGCCTGCATGACCACGGCGGAGTCGGGGCGCTGGAACTGCACAGCCCCGCGGCGCGGGAGGCGCTGTGGCGCTTCACGCTGGCCCATCATCCGCAAGCACTGCGGCTTGTGCAGCGCTTCGAGCAGCAGACGGCCCTGGGCGCTGGCAACGCGGCCAGCGATGACGACGAGCCGGTGTGCCCCGCCTGCCACACCCCGCTGCCACCCGATACGGAAGAATGCCCTGCCTGCGCGCGCGCGCAGCCCCCGCAGACGTCGACCTGGGTGCTGCTGCGCCTGTGGCGCTTTGCCCGGCCGTATCGCAAGCAGCTGGCCGCAGGCTTTGCGCTCACGCTGGCATCCACCGCCGCCACGCTGGTGCCGCCCTACCTCACCATTCCGCTGATGGACGACATCCTGATTCCGTTCCAGAACGGGCAGAAGATCGACCCATCGCTGGTGATGCTGTACCTGGGCGGCCTTCTGCTGTCAGCCCTGCTGGCCTGGGGGCTGAGCTGGGCGCGCACCTACATTCTGGCCCTGGTGTCCGAGCGCATCGGCGCCGATTTGCGCACCACCACCTATGAGCACCTGCTGCGGCTGTCGCTCGACTACTTTGGTGGCAAGCGCACGGGCGACCTGATGGCGCGCATCGGGTCGGAGACCGACCGCATCAACGTGTTCCTCTCGCTGCATGCGCTCGACTTCGTCACCGACGTGCTGATGATCGTCATGACGGCGGCCATCCTGTTCTCCATCAACCCCTGGCTGGCGCTGGTCACCCTGGTGCCGCTGCCCTTCATCGGCTGGATGATCCACACCGTGCGCGACCGCCTGCGCACCGGGTTCGAGAAGATCGACCGCGTCTGGGGCGAGGTGACCAACGTGCTGGCCGACACCATCCCGGGCATCCGCGTGGTGAAGGCCTTCGCGCAGGAGAAGCGCGAAGCCAAGCGCTTCCGCGACGCCAACCAGCACAACCTGGAAGTCAACGACAAGCTCAACAAGACCTGGAGCCTGTTCACGCCCACCGTCTCGCTGCTCACCGAAATCGGGCTGCTGGTGGTGTGGGGCTTCGGCATCTGGCTGGTGTCGCAAAGCCAGATCACCGTGGGCGTGCTCACCGCCTTCATCGCCTACATCGGGCGGTTCTACGGCCGGCTCGACTCGATGAGCCGCATCGTGTCGGTCACGCAGAAGGCCGCGGCCGGCGCCAAGCGCATCTTTGACATCCTGGACCATGTGAGCAATGTGCCCGACCCCGCCCAGCCCGTGCAGGTGGACAAGGTGCAAGGCGCCATCAGCATGCAGGGGGTGGGGTTCCGATACGGCAGCCGCGCGGTGATCAAGCGGCTGGACCTGGACATCCGCCCTGGCGAGATGATCGGCCTGGTGGGCCACAGCGGCTCGGGCAAGAGCACGCTGGTCAACCTGATCAGCCGCTTCTACGACGTGAGCGACGGCTCCATCCAGGTCGACGGCATCGACATCCGCCGCTTTGCCGTGGCCGACTACCGCCGCCATATTGGCCTGGTGCTGCAGGAGCCCTTCCTGTTCTTCGGCACCATTGCTGAGAACATCGCCTACGGCAAGCCCGAGGCCACGCGCGAGGAGATCGTCGCGGCGGCCCGCGCCGCGCACGCCCACGAGTTCATCCTGCGCCTGCCGCACGGCTATGACTCGCTGGTGGGCGAGCGCGGCCAGGGCCTTTCGGGCGGCGAGCGCCAGCGCATCTCGATTGCGCGCGCGCTGCTGATCGACCCGCGCATCCTGATCCTGGACGAGGCCACCTCGGCCGTGGACACCGAGACGGAAAAGGAGATCCAGAAGGCGCTGGACAACCTGGTGCAGGGCCGCACGACGATTGCGATCGCGCACCGCCTGTCCACCCTGCGCAAGGCCGACCGGCTGGTGGTGATGGACCGTGGCGAAGTGGTGGAAGTGGGGCCGCACGACGCCCTGATGGACAAGCAGGGTGCCTATTGGCGCCTGTATGAAGCCCAGGCGCGCCGCGCCGAAGAAGATGCGCAGGCCGCGGGCGTCATCATCGACAGCAGCCTGCTGCACCCGGCCCACCCTGCTGGCAACCCATGAATGCTTTCGCCATGACCGACGCCGCTTCTTCGCCCGCAGTTCCATCCTCGTTCCAGCTTGAGCGCAACGCCCACGGCCGCCTGGTGCTGACGCTGCCTGACGCCACGGTGCACGAGGGCGTGACGCCTGTGCGCGCCTTTCCCATCGCAGCGCCCGGCGAGGGGCTCTCGCTGGTCGGCACCGACGGGCACGAACTGCTGTGGGTGCCGCAACTCGACGCACTCGCAGGCCCCGCGCGCCAGCTGATCGAGGAAGAGCTGCAGGCGCGCGAGTTCGTGCCTGCCATCGAAAAGATCGTTGCCGTTTCCAGCTTTTCCACCCCCAGCACCTGGCAGGTGGAGACCGACCGGGGCCCGGCGCGCCTCGTGCTCAAGGGCGAAGAAGACATCCGGCGCCTGGGCAGCCGCACCCATCTGCTGATCGCTGCGGACGGCGGCCTGCAGTTCCGCGTGCGCGACACCCAGGCGCTGGACCGCCAGTCCCGCAAGCTTCTCGAACGCTTTCTTTAAGCGTTCTGACGCTCGGCGCCCCGCACGGCATTGCGCGCGGCGCTGCTGGTATCCGTCGTTTGTGCGGATTTGCGGCCGCGGGTGCAACTTGAAAACCACAGCTCTGCGGTTGTGCGTCATTCCACGCGGCGTTGTTTGAATGCACCCACAGGTTCAATGGGCCGCGTCGAGGCGGAATTGGTGCGGTCTGACAGTGGTTTTCTGGGCGAATTGCTGGCCAAAGGTCAGTGAAAACCCTTAAATTCAGCCAATCCCGCAAAAAGACCTAAATTTCCCCTTCTTTTTGCCGTTATGGAGTACGAAGACGCTGAAAAAGCGTCCACATTCCACCCCTTTCATCCACCCACAGGGCCGCTGCCATGCAAATGCCACCTGTCGATCGATCGCCAAATTGGCGTCCTCAGGGCGCTGATTTGTATTCCACTGGCGCCTCGGGTGCGCCACCGGTTCGGCCTGTCAATGCGGCCAACCCTGTCGAGTCCATGGACCGCCTGGGCGACGGTGCCATCGTGAAGACGCCCGAGAAGCCTTCGGCACCGGACACGCAGAACCGCGACTGGACCGAAGTGAAGAAGAAGGAGACGGTGGAAGAGCCGCCGGAACCCCCGAAAGAGCCCTTGTACAAGCAGTTGCTGGAGTTCATCCAGTCCATGTGGCGGGCCAGCGGCAGCGCCATCGAGGCGGCCCAGGAAGTCAACAAGATGACCCTGCAGGAGCGCCTGGCCCAGCAGGCCAAGAACGAACCCTTGACCTATACCGACCCCAAGGTCAAGCGCACGGGCGGCCTGTGATGGCGCTTGCGCTGCGCCGGTGAGCCCGCAGTTCGGCATGCCTGCCGGGGCACAGTATCAAACGGTCAAACGGTTTGATTGCTGCAAAAATGATAGCTAAATGGGGTTGATGGATAAGCGCTGAGGGCGTTTTTTATCCCATTTTCAACGGCGCGTCGCGCTGCAGGGGGGTGGGCCAAGTTCTCGTAGCGCCCTTCCCGATGGCTGACACACCAGGCCATCTGGCTATTGGCGAGACGCGGCGGGCGCGGCGCCTACGCTTGCGTTTCCACTTCGTCCCGTGCTTCCCGTGCCTTCCGCAGCTTGCTCTGCCTTCTGTCGGTCGCGCTCGGCGCGGTACTTGGCGGCAAAGGCCCGCACCTCCTCATACGACACATAGCCGTCTCCATCGGTGTCGGCATCGTCGAACGCGGCGGCCAGGCGCGGAAAGAGCTTCACTTCCGCGCGGCTCAGCTTGCCGTCGCTGTTGAAGTCGAGCATCTTGAACTCGCGCTGCGCCTTGATCTCGCCCTTGGTGAGCCCCGGCTCTCCGGAGGCGACGGCCGGGGGCGTGCCCGGGGCCTGCGCCGCAGAGGGGTGGGCGCCGCCGCCTGCGGGCGCCTGGGCCACGGCGGCGGCGCTGGCCAGCGCCAGCGCCCCTCCCAGCAAAACCCAGCGTGCGGTCGGGGCTCTGCCGGTGCGAGGGTGCATCGGACGTTCAGAGGGGGTCATGGGCAAGGCGAGGGCTCGTGGGATCATGGGCATGCAGGGCAGTGATGCTGGCACAGGTGGGCGCGCACCGGCGCATTTGCAAGGCGGGCGTTGCAGGCTTTCACCGCCCGTTGCATGCGTTTGCAATGCGTTGCAGCCGCTGCTCCTTCTGCCACGCAGACTCCTAGGGATGTCCTGCATAACTCCCTGCGGTCCGTGATAGCGCGGGCTCGGGCGGTCCGCTGCGTTGCTTTTCTTGCCAATAGCCGGGCTAT
>NZ_JBMIRS010000262.1:0-54617 GCF_049198005.1 Paracidovorax sp. MALMAid1276
GGCTGATGCAGTGAGGCGCGGAGATGGCAACCGGCGCTGCGCAAGGCCAGCGCCCCCGCGCAAGGGCCGCCCCGCCGCGCTGGGGGCGTCCCCCTTGGGGGGAAGGCGCGCAGCGCCTCAGGGGAGGGCTCAATGATCCCGCGCCGCCTTCGCGTGGTCCGGGAAATCGCTGAACACGCCGTCCACACCCAGGTTGTAGAACAGCTTGTATTCGGCCTGGGGGTCGCCCTTGAAGTCCGAGGCCAGGCGCCGGGCCTCGCTGCGGAAGGTGTAGGGGTGCACCATCAGGCCTTCGGCGTGGGCGTTCTTCACCACGTCGGTGGCGGGCATCATCACGCGGTCGCGGTCGTCGATCTTGCCGTCGCCGTTCAGGTCGTCGGGCTTGCCGTCGCGGTTGTTGTCCACCTGGCGCGAAGGAATCAGGTAGGGCTTCCAGGGGCCGATACCGTCGGCATAGGTTTTCACTTCCTTGAGGCCTGCCGGCGTGAGCAGGCTGGCGAAAGTGCGCGGGTCTCCCGCCACCGCAAAGTCATAGGGCTTGTCGTAGGGGGCGGTCAGGTCCATGCTGCCGTCGGCGTTCACGTCGTTGGCATCCACCAGCTGCACCAGGCGGATCTGCGTCTTGGTGCGCAGGTACTTGAGGTTGCTGACCTCGAACGACTGCACGATGACGGGGGACGCCTTGGTGGTATAGCCGTACTGGGCCAGCACGGCCAGCAGGCGGTCTTCCAGCTTCAGGCCCAGGTTGACGTGGTAGGTGGGGTGCTTGGTTTCGGGGTAGACGCCCACGGTGCGGCCCACGCGTGTGCTTTCGGCCTTGGCCAGGTCCAGAATCTCCTGCAGCGTGGGGATCTGGTACCTGCCGTTGTGCGACTGGTCGCGCTCCGCCATGGGCTGCACGGCGCGCAGGGTCTTGATTTCTGCCAGGGTGAAGTCCGAGGCAAACCAGCCTTCCTCCTCCACGCCGTCCACCATCTTCTTGGTCTTGCGGCTGGCAAATTCCGCGCGGGTGGCCACGTCGGTGGTGCTGGTGATGTTGGGCTCGTGGCGGGCGATGAGCACGCCATCCTTGGTGGCCACCAGGTCGGGCTCGATGAAGTCGGCGCCGAGTTCCACCGCGCGGCGGTAGCTCTCCAGCGTGTGCTCCGGCAGGTAGCCGCTGGCGCCGCGGTGGCCGATGACCAGGGGTTTGTCGCCGCCGAGCGTGGGGTAGCGCGGGCCGTCGTCGCCGCCACAGGCCGCCAGAACCGCCAACGACAGGGCCATGACGGCCCACTTTGCACCCGAGATGCGCATGCTCTTCTCCTCAGACTTGTTGTGTGAAACCGCCGAACTGTGGGACTGCGATGTGACAGTGCCATGACTGCCACGGCGTGGGGCAAGTCACAGTGCAACAGTGCCCGAGAACCCGATGCCACGCACCAAAAAGATGCAACCAACCGCAACATTCCCCATTGTTGTGCGCGATAGTCAATGCCAGCGTATAACCCTTGAACACCCGCAGCCTGCGCGCGCTTGCCGCTTTCCCTCGCAGCCCTTCATTCCGAAAGTCCTATATCCATGAAACACGCGTCTGCCCACAGCTTTCTTTCGCACGTCGCCCACCGCAATCCCGGCCAGCCCGAGTTTCTGCAGGCGGTGACGGAGGTGATCGACAGCCTGTGGCCGTTCATCGAAAAACACCCCCGCTATGCCGAGCACGGGCTGCTGGAGCGGCTGGTGGAGCCTGAGCGCGTGGTGATGTTCCGCGTGGCCTGGGTGGACGACCACGGCACTGTGCAGGTCCACCGCGGCTACCGCATCCAGCACAGCATGGCCATCGGGCCCTACAAGGGCGGCATCCGGTTTCACCCGTCGGTGAACCTGTCGGTGCTGAAATTCCTGGCGTTCGAGCAGACCTTCAAGAACGCGCTGACCACGCTGCCGATGGGCGGCGGCAAGGGCGGCTCCGATTTCGACCCCAAGGGCAAGAGCCCGGGCGAGGTCATGCGTTTTTGCCAGGCTTTTGTGTCGGAGCTGTTCCGCCACGTGGGCGCAGACACCGACGTGCCCGCGGGCGACATCGGCGTGGGTGGCCGCGAGGTGGGCTACATGGCCGGCATGATGAAAAAGCTCAGCAACCGCGCCGACTGCGTGTTCACGGGCAAGGGCCTGTCGTTTGGCGGCTCGCTGGTGCGCCCCGAGGCGACGGGCTACGGCACGGTGTACTTTGCGCAGGAGATGCTCAAGTCGCAGGGCAAGTCTCTGGACGGCCTGCGCGTGTCTGTCTCCGGATCGGGCAACGTAGCCCAGTACGCGGTGGAGAAGGCCATGCAACTGGGCGCCAAGGTGGTCACGGTGTCGGACTCCAGCGGCACCATCGTGGACGAAGACGGCTTCACGCCCGATAAGCTGGCGGAATTGATGGAGGTGAAAAACCACCTGTATGGGCGCGTGAGCGACTACGCCGAGCGCACCGGGGCGACGTTCGAGGCCGGCAAGCGCCCCTGGCATGTGCCCGTGGACGTGGCCCTGCCCTGCGCCACGCAGAACGAGCTGGACGCAAACGACGCTGCCACCCTCATCCAGAACGGCGTGGCCTGCGTGGCCGAAGGTGCCAACATGCCATCCACCATCGACGCGGCCAAGGCGTTCGAGGCGGCCGGCGTGCTGTACGCACCGGGCAAGGCCAGCAACGCGGGCGGCGTGGCCACCTCGGGGCTGGAGATGAGCCAGAACGCGGCGCGCCTGTCCTGGCCGCGCGAAGAGGTGGACGCGCGGCTGCTGCAGATCATGCAGGGCATCCACGCCGCCTGCCTGAAATACGGCAAGCGCGCCGACGGCTCGGTGAGCTATGTGGACGGCGCCAACATCGCCGGTTTCGTCAAGGTGGCCGATGCCATGCTGGCGCAGGGCGTGGTGTAGCACGTGGTGTCGCACGCGGTGGTGTCACTCCTGGTGCCGCACCCGGTGTCACGCTGGGCGGGTGCCCAGCCCCGTCTGGCACGAAGCCTGCTGCATGTCAGAACTTTCTGACACGCAGCCGCTCTGTCACCACCATGAAGCGCACCCCCCTCCTGGTTTCCCTGACCCTCGCCATGGCCGTGACGGCCGGTTGCGCCACCCTCGACGCCAAGCAGCGCGAGTGGATCTTTCAGCCCAGCGACCGCAGTTGGGGCGGCGCGCAGTCCACCGCCGACATGCAGGACGTGTGGATCGACTTCCCATCGCAGGAGTCTGGCAAGGCCGAGCGCCTGCACGGGCTGTGGCTGGCCCACGAACGCGCCGACGCCCCTGTGCTGCTGTACCTGCACGGCGCGCGCTGGAACGTGGCGGGCTCTGCCGGCCGCATCCGCCGCATGCAGGAGCTGGGCTTTTCGGTGCTGGCCATCGACTACCGCGGCTTTGGCCAGAGCAGCGCCGGGCTGCCGTCGGAAGCCACCGCCGCCGAGGACGCCCGCGCCGCCTGGGACTGGCTGGCGCAGCAGCACGCGGGCAAGCCGCGCTACATCTTCGGCCACTCGCTGGGCGGTGCCATCGCCATCGAGCTGGCGCGGCAGGTGCCCGACGAGCAGGGCACCATCGTCGAAGGCACCTTCACCAGCATCCCCGAGGTGGTCAGCACCTTCAAATGGGGCTGGCTGCCCGTGTCGGGGCTGATCACGCAGCGCTTTGAATCGGTGCGCAAGGTGTCCAGCATCGGCTCACCCCTGCTGATCGTGCATGGCAGCCAGGACAGCCTGATCCAGCCACACCTGGGCCGCAAGCTGTACGAGGCGGCAGCGGAGCCCAAGCGGTTCGTGCTGGTGGAAGGGGGCTCGCACCACAACACCAATTCGGTGGGTCAGGGGCTGTACCGCGAGGCGATCGCGTCGCTGTTCAAGTTGAAATAGAGAACACCCCCCTGAGGCGCTGCGCGCCTTCCCCCCGCTCTCGCTGCGGGGCGGTCCTTGCTTGGCTGCCCTGGCTTGGGTCGCGCCGGTAATCAAGGTCAGTCATTGAGGCCAACCCAGGACGAGCGCCTGCCCCGTCGTGCCTGGAGTTTTACGCTCTGGGTACGCACAGCGCCAATCGCCCATACCGGTGTCGAATTCACCCGTCTGTTAACCTCGAACGGTTATGTCCGCCCCCTCTGCCGCAGCTGCAGGCGCTGCTCCCCCCGCCTCCCTCCAGCCCGGCCTGGCCATCGTGGTCCTGGCCTTGCTGCTGTCCATCCAGCCCGTCACCACCGACCTGTATTTGCCCGCGCTGCCCGCGCTCACGCGCAGCCTGGGCGCGCCGCTGTCGGCCGCGCAGCTCACGCTCAGCGGCCTGCTGCTGGCCTTTGGCTGTTCGCAAATGGTGTGGGGTCCGCTGTCCGACCGTTTCGGGCGCCGCCCGGTGCTGCTCACGGGGCTGGCCATCTACACCGTGGCCTCGGTGGGCAGCGCGCTGGCGCCCAGCATGGCGATGCTCATCGTGTGGCGCGTGGCCCAGGGCGCCGCCATGGGCGCGGTGGTGATGTGCGCCCGCGCCATCGTGCGCGACCTGTACACCCCGCTCGAAGGCGCGCGCGCCATGTCCAAGGCGCTCACCGGCCTGGGCATCGTGGCCTGCATCTGCGCACCCCTGGGCGGGCTGCTGAGCGAATGGCTGGGCTGGCGCGCGGCGCTGTCGGCCCTCACGGTATATGCGGTCGTCACGCTCGCCGTGGTGGCCCTGCGCATGCCCGAGACGCTGGCGTGGCGCAACCCGCGTGCGCTGCATCCGGGCGCGCTGGTGGGCACCTGGCTGCACGTGCTCAAAACTCCCGCGTTCTGGGCGTTCTCGCTGCAGACCACCGCCACCTACGGCGGGCTCTTCACCTTTCTGGCGGCATCGTCGTTTGTCTACATCGACGTGCTGGGCCTGTCGCGAACGCAGTTCGGCTGGACCATGGCCTCGGCCTGTGCGGCGTATCTGGGCGGCACGTTTGTGTGCCGTCGCCTTCTGGCGCGCCACGGCCTGCAGCGCACCGTGGCCATTGCCGGGGGCCTGAGCGTGGCGGGGGGCACCCTGATGGCGCTGGTGGCCTGGATGGGCTGGCACCACCCGTTTGCGCTGTTGCTGCCCTTCTACCTGTTCATGGTGGGCCACGGCATCCACCAGCCCTGCGGGCAAAGCGGCGCCGTGGGGCCGTTTCCGCAGGCCGCGGGCGTGGCGTCGGCGCTCAACGGTTTCATGATGATGCTGGCGGCCTTTGCGATTGGCGGCTGGCTGGGCCAGCGGCTGGATGGCACGGTGTGGCCGCTGGTCAACGGCATCTGGTTCTGGTCGGTGGTGCTGGCCCTCATCTCGTGGACGCTGGTGCAAAAGTTTGGAGCCCACCGTGACCGCGCCTGAAGCCGCCCTGCCGGCCATTGCGCTTGCGGGCCCCACCGCATCGGGCAAGACCGCAGGCGCCCTGGCCCTGGCCGCCGTGCTGGGCAAGCAGGGCCAGCCGGTCGAGATCATCAGCGTGGATTCGGCCCTGGTGTACCGGGGCATGGACATTGGCACCGCCAAGCCCACGCCGGAAGAACGCGCCTTCGTGCCCCACCACCTCATCGACATCCGCGAACCGCTGCAGGCCTACAGCGCCGCAGAATTTGTGCAGGACGCCACCCAGCTCATCGCCGAGATCCGCGCGCGTGGCGCGCTGCCGCTGCTGGTAGGCGGCACCATGCTGTACTTCAAGGCGCTGTTCGACGGCATCGACGACATGCCGGCCGCCGACCCCACAGTGCGCGCCAAGATCGAAGCCCAGGCCGCCGAACTGGGCTGGCCCGCCATGCACGCCGAGCTGGCGCGGGTAGACCCGGTCACGGCCGCGCGCCTGGCCCCCGGCGACAGCCAGCGCATCCAGCGCGCACTGGAGGTGTGGCAGGTGTCGGGCCAACCGCTGTCGAGCTTTCACACTACAAAAAAAGGAGCTGCCAACGCTTTACCAGCAAGCGCTGGGGCCCTTTTTTCCTTGGCACCTGACGACCGGGCCTGGCTGCACGCGCGCATTGCCCAGCGTTTTGACGCCATGCTGGCCGGCGGCTTCATCGACGAAGTGCAGGCCCTGCGCGCGCGCGGCGACCTGCACCCTGATTTGCCCAGCATGCGCTGCGTGGGCTACCGCCAAGTGTGGGACGAGCTGGACTTCATCGCCGCACAGCCGCCGGGCCGTCCCCTCAACCTGGGCCTGCTGCGCGAGCGCGGCATTGCCGCCACCCGCCAGCTGGCCAAGCGCCAGATCACCTGGCTGCGCAGCATGCCCGCGCGCCAAGCCATCGCCTGCGACCACCCCCAGGCCACGGCCCAGCTGGTGCAGGCCGTGCTGCATCGGCTCGCGCAGCAAGAGCACTGCGCCCCATGACCGCCGCCGCCACCACGTTGCAGGTCCAGGGGCTGGGCAAGCACTACGGCAGCACGCCGGTGTTTGCCAACGTGGATTTCAGCGTGGCGCCCGGCGAATTCGTCGCCATCGTGGGGGACTCGGGCGTGGGCAAGTCCACGCTGCTCAACTGCCTGGCAGGCCTGGACACCTGGGACACCGGCCGCATCACCCACGGCAGCACTGACCTGGGCCAGCTGGACGACACCGCCCGCGCGCTGTGGCGCCGCGCGCAGGTGGGTTTTGTATTCCAGGCCTTCCACGTGCTGCCGCACCTGGACGTAGCGCAGAACGTGGCCTTGCCGCTGATGCTGCTGGGCAAGACCGAGCCCGAACGCGTACAGCACATGCTGGCCGCCGTGGGCCTTGGCGACCTCGGTGCGCGCCTGCCGCAGCAGCTCAGCGGCGGCCAGCTGCAGCGCGTGGCCATCGCCCGCGCGCTGGTGCACCGCCCCGCCCTGCTGCTGGCCGACGAGCCCACCGGCAACCTCGACCCCACCACCGCCACGCGCGTGATGGACCTGCTGCTCGCGCAGACGCGCGAGCACGGCGCATCGCTGGTGTTGGTCACGCATTCGGATGCGGCGGCGGGGCGGGCGGACAGGGTGCTGCGCTTGCGAAGCGATGGTGTGGATAGCCGTTGACAACCGTGTCATGGGTTGAAGCGCCTTGGGAATCTGGTTTTCCAACGGGCCACCACCTACATCTGCAGCATTGCCGCATGCGTGTCTTCAACCGCTCACGCAGGTAGCACCTCGGTATTCGCCCGAAGACCAACTCACGCGTGATCCGCTGTGCGCCGGGGCGAGATTCACAGTCGCAGGACTTCGGTAGCCCACCTGCCCCGAAGGAACCACTGTGTTGGGGGTCTGGGTCCAGGTATAGCCAATATTGCTGCCCCACTGCGACAGGTAGGCTCCGGACTCATAAAACGCCATCAACTCTGGCAACGTAGGCAGGCGCCAGTCGGAACGCCCCTGGAACGTGGCCGCATCGCAATAGGCCACAGCGTCGTGATAGAGCAGCCCGCCACTGGGAGGCTGTGACCAGAGGAAGCCCCCCTGGCTGACAAAACCTTCTGCTCCACCAGGTTGGCTTCCCCCGGTGCGGCGACCGGAGAAACTGCCCTGGATCGCCGCACCATCTGACGTGCCGGTGTATGTTCCCGAAACATTGCCCGCCGCGTCGATGTTGCCATTGAGCACGGCGCTGGTTCCCGCTCCATCGTTGCCCGAGAGGCTGAAGCCGCCATTGGCATTCACCTTGCCAGAACACGCAATCAGCGTGCCCGCAGTGCAACTGCTGATGTTGCCATTGCCATCCACAGGGAATGTGACGGTTACCCCGCTGCCCGAGACGCTGTAAGTGCCAGCAAACGCAAAGCTTGGAGCGGGCGAAGGGGCCGGTGAAGGACTCGGCGCAGGCGCGGGCGAAGGAGCGGGCGTGGGCGCCGGAGCCGGCGCAGGCGCTGGTGCGGGCGCTGGCGGCGGGGGAGCAGGAGTGGGCGCGGGGGCCGGTGCAGGCGCGGGGCTCGGCGCCCCCCCCTGGCCGGGGTTCGCGGGCTTGATCAGCGTCCAATCCAGCGCGCCGCCCATGCCTGCGCCCTCGCGGGGTTTGCGCACGTCGCCGATCAGTTCCGCCGTTTCTTCAGCAGTCAGCTCCACAGGCTCTCCGCCGATCGGTGCGCCGGGTTTGGTGACGACCTGCGAGGAAAAACCCGCTTCTGCGCGCGGCGTGTAGGCAAAGCGCGAAACGCTTTCCTGGATTTCACCGGACGTGAACAGCTTCTCGGCCTTTTTCAGCAACGCCACGGTGGTATCCGACGCCTGGACAACCCGGTTCTCCACCTTGTCGACGACATATCCAAGAATGGTCGTGATAGGCGTCACCGTGGCCATGACCTTGGCGGCATAAGCGCACCGGAAGGCAACCATGCTTCCGTAAATTTCTCTGGTGGACTCATCCTCGTCCTGCACGCGCTGGTTGTCCACGCACTCCCTCTCCACAATGTCCGATTTGATGAGCGTTTTCTGCGCAGGCGTGCCTTCCTGCAGGATGACGGCCCCATCGGATCCAAATACCGTGAAATATGCGGGACGACCTCCTACGTCGAATCCCCAGAGCATGACTTTCAAACCGTCAAACTCGATGAACATGGGATTACTCACATCACTTCCCCATTTGAAGTGATAGGCCGTCTTGTCCTTGGCCAAGTAATCAACATGCCGCACCAAGCCCGCAGCATTGCGGTAACCCACAAATCCGGTGCCGTTGGCCCCGCTTTCCACGATCGCCACGGCAGAGTCCGCCTTGGCGAAGAACAACGTCGAGTAAGAGGACACGCCAGGGGGCGCGCCCGCAACTCCATTACTCCCTCCACCCCCGCCACATGCGTACAGGGAAGCCATCAGGGCGGCAACGGTGGCCAAACGGTGGGCGCGACTCAACGCTGGAACAGAGGGAAGCACAACGGGTTTGGGCATAAAAACACTCCTTGGATACATCGTGGAAACAACAAGTCCATTTGTATCTATCCGTACACACCCCGGCATCCCCCAAACTGGGGATGCGGCACACTCCGGAAAAGCACCCGTCTGGCGTCCTCTCCATGCTCACCATCCATAGCCCCAACGACATCGGCATGCCCGGCCTTATCCGCAGCATTTACGACGCCGCACTGGATGCCAGCCGGTGGCAGGAGTTTCTGGTCCGCTTCGCGGCCGAGTTCTCGTCGCAGACCACCATGATCTTTGGGCAGGATTTTTCGGACGGATCTGTGGAGGTGACTGGGGGAAGCACCTCGTTGGCGGCCCACCACGGGGTGGACGAAGCATCCATGGCCAGCTTTGCGGCCCACTACTGCCGCACCAACGTGTGGACGGCGGACGAGCGCCTGCACCATGAGGGCTGCATCGTCAACGGTTCCAAGTTCTACCCCGACGAGCACCTGCCGCGCACCGAATGGCATTGCGACTGGCTGCGCCCGCTGGATCTGTTCTACACGCTGGCTGCGGTGGTAGAAAAACGCACGCACCGCTCCTTCAACGTGACCGCCGTGCGCAGCAAGCGCAGCGGCCCCTACACCGCTGAAGAGGAACAGCGGTTGCAATTGCTGGTGCCGCATCTGCAAACCGCCTTCGCCCTGCACCGCCGCCTGCACAAGGCCGAGGCGCTGGCCCATGCCTCGGTGGCGGTGCTGGAGAGCCTGCCCATGGGCGTGGTGCTGCTGGGCGAAGCCGGCTGCTTGCTGCATGCCAATGCCCGTGCGCACTCGCTGGCCCAGTCCAGCGGGCTGGTGAGCATCAGCGACAGCGACGGCCTGCGGGCCAAGAACGCTGCCGACAATCAGCGCCTGCAGGGCGCCATGCGCGCGGTGGTTTCCAACCCGGCCAGCGCCCCCATGCACGCCGGCACCGGCATGCGGCTGCGCGGCATGACAGGGAACGAGCTGCATGTGGTGGTAACACCGCTGCCGCACTGGTCGGAGCCCTTTGGGGCGCATGCCTGCGGCGCCGTCTTCATCAGCGACCCCGCCACGCCATTGCAATCGCTGGAAGGGGTTTTGCGCAGCCTGTACGGGCTTACGCCGGCCGAAGCCCGCTTGGCGCAGGCGCTGGTCAACGGGCTGTCGCTGCAGGACCATGCCGAGCAGCAGTCGGTCTCCATTCATACCGTGCGCAGCCAGTTCCGCACCATTGCCAACAAGGTGGGCGTGGGGCGGCAGACAGACCTGGTGCGCACCGTGCTCACCGGCCCCGCCATGCTGAGGCGGGCCAGCGCACCCCAGGCCATGTCCTGAAACTTGCAGCTGGGCTTGGCGCCTTGCATGCCGGTCCGCGCTACCGAATCCGAAACGGTCGGGCCGCGCGCGGGACGCCAAGCCACCGCTTGCGGCTGCGTCAGCCGCCACAATGCCTTCCATGATCGCCCTGCTACGCACCTTCTCCTGGCAAGACCTGCGCCACCACCCCTGGCGCAGCGCGGCCGCGGTGGTGGCCGTGATGCTGGGCGTGGCGCTGGCGTTTGCGGTGCATGTGATCAATGCGTCGGCACTGGACGAGTTTTCGCAGGCCGTGCGCGCTGTCAACGGCCAACCCGACCTGGAACTGCGCGCCATGCAGGGCAGCCTGCCCGAGGCGCTGTACGAGCGCCTGGCCACCGACCCGCAGGTGGCCCGCGCCAGCCCGTTGCTGGAGCTGTCGGCCGTGGCCCAGGCGGTGGATACCCCTGGCACAACCCCGCCCGTCCGCACTCCGCTGCGCGTGCTGGGCGCCGACGCGCTGCTGCTGCCCCCCATGGCCCCCGCGCTCATGCCGCGCCCGTGGGCGGGGGCCGACCGCTACGCCCTGTTTGCCCCGGCCACCGTGTTCCTCAACACCGCCGCGCTGCAGGCGCTGGGCTTGCCCACCGTCGGCCCCCAGGGCGACAAAGACCGTGGCAACCCGCTGCCCACCGTGCTGCTGATCACCGGCCTGCAGCAGCGCGTGCTGGTGCAGGTGGCAGGCACCGTGGCCGCCGGTGGCGCGCCGCTGGCGGTGATGGACATTGGCGCCGCGCAAGACCTGTTTGGCCGCCAGGGCGCGCTCACGCGCATCGACCTGCAACTGCAGCCCGGCACCGACACCGCCGCCTGGCAGCGCACGCTGCGCGCCGAGCCCGGCTGGCCCGCCAACGCCGTGTTTGCGCAGCCGGGCGATGCGGCCCAGCGCATCAGCAACCTCTCGCGCGCGTACCGGGTCAACCTCACGGTGCTGGCGCTGGTGGCGCTGTTCACCGGGGCTTTTTTGGTGTTCTCGGTGCTGGCGCTCAGCGTGGCGCAGCGTGGGCCGCAGTTTGCGCTGCTGGCCGTGCTGGGCGCCACGCCCCGCCAGCGGCTGCTGCTGGTGCTGGCCGAATCGGCCGCGCTGGGGCTGCTGGGCAGCGTGCTGGGCATTGCGCTGGGCACGGCCCTGGCCGCCACCGCCTTGCAGCTGCTGGGTGGCGACCTGGGCGGTGGCTACTTTGCAGGCGTGCAGCCCGCGCTGCAGTGGAGCGCCCCCGCCGCGCTGATGTACGGCGCGCTGGGCGTGGCCGCAGCACTGGCAGGCGGCTGGTGGCCCGCCCGCGCCGCGCAGCAGTTGCCCCCGGCGCAAACGCTCAAGGGCCTAGGTACCGCCGCCAGCCAGGCCGACCGGGGCACGCTGGGCCTGGCGCTGCTGGCGGGCGGCGCCCTGCTGGCCCTGGCGCCCCCGGTGGGCGGCGTGCCGCTGGCGGCGTATGTAGCCATTGGCCTTTTGCTGGTGGGCGGCATTGCGCTGCTGCCCTGGGGCATGGCGCGGCTGCTGGCCGCCCTGCAACCGCTGGCCGCGCGCCACACGCTGCCCTTGCTGGCGCTGGAGCGCGCACGCCGCATGCGCGGCAGCGCCGCCATTGCGGTGGGCGGCGTGGTGGCATCGCTCAGCCTGGCCGTGGCGCTGACGGTGATGGTGGCCAGCTTTCGCGGCTCGGTCACGCAGTGGCTGGACGCGGTGCTGCCCTCACCGCTGTACGTGCGCTCGGCCCTCAGCACCAGCGGCACCACGGGCACCGAGGCCGCGCTGCTGCCCGCCGGTTTTCCCGAAGCCGTGGCCCAGCTGCCCGGCGTGGAACGCGTGCAGGCCTTGCGCGCCAGCCCCGTGCAACTTGTGCCCACCCTGCCCGCCCTGGCCGTACTGAGCCGCCCCCTGGGCGACAACCCCGCCCAAAGCCTGCCCCTGGTGGGCGAGCCCCTCAGCGTGCCTGCAGGCCGCGTAGCCGTCTACATCAGCGAGGCGGTGGTGGACCTGTATGGCGTGCGCCCCGGCATGGAATGGCCCGCACTTTCAGAGTCTTTTAGGCCCCTAGCGCTTGATGGACAAGCGCCACCAGCTATTTTTTATATAGCAGGCGTGTGGCGCGACTACGCCCGCCAGTCCGGTGCCGTGGCCATGGACCGCGCCGCCTGGCTGCGCCTGACCGGCGACCCCCGCACCAGCGACCTGGCCCTGTGGCCCCGCGAAGGCACCGACACCGCCGCGCTGCAAGCGGCCATCCGCAATGTGGCCGCCACCCACGCAGGCCGCACGGCTGCAGCCACAGGCGGCGCTACAGGCTCGGGCGACCACAGCGAAGCCCTGGTCGAATTCGCATCCTCCCGCGCCATCCGCGAGCGCTCGCTGCGCATCTTCGACCGCAGCTTTGCCGTCACCTACTGGCTGCAGGCCGTCGCCATCGGCATCGGCCTGTTCGGCGTGGCCGCCAGCTTCAGCGCCCAGGTGCTGGCCCGCCGCAAGGAGTTCGGCCTGCTCGCCCACCTGGGCCTCACGCGGCGGCAGATCCTGACCGTGGTGGCGGGCGAAGGCGCTGCGTGGACCGCGGTGGGCGCGGCGGCAGGCGTGCTGCTGGGGCTGGCCGTGTCGGTGGTGCTGGTGCACGTGGTCAACCCGCAGAGTTTTCACTGGACGATGGATCTGGCGGTGCCGGGGGGGAGGCTGCTGGGGTTGTGTGCGGCAGTGGTGGTGTCGGGCACGGTCACCGCGTGGCTTGCGGGGCGGGCGGCGGCGGGGAAGGACGCGGTGATGGCGGTGAAGGAAGATTGGTAGCAGGTCGCTCGACGACCGGTATTACTCGCCGAGCACAATGAGTTTTTCAGGTCCAAACTACTTTAGGTACACATGGTCACGTCGAACGCAATCCAACGCACCATCCATATTCGTTTCGCCGGGCAGATAGCCACCGCATTCTTCATTGATGTTGAAGGTCGCCAGTACTTGGTCACTGCGAAGCATGTCGTGCCCAATGCGCACGGAACGGTTCCAATCGCCATCTTCCAAGATAACGACTGGCGTGAAATTGCTGTAAGCCTCGTTGGGCATGCCCCAGGTGAGGCCGACATTTCCGTCCTTGCTCTACCGTACCGCATTGCAGGTATTGACCTACGTCTACCACCGGACGCTGCCGGGCTGACGGTTGGGCAAGATGCATTCTTTCTAGGTTTTCCGTTTGGCCTCTTCGGCAGTATGGGCACCGCCAACAACCACTACCCGCTGCCATTTGTAAAACGGGCCACGATAAGTTGTTTTGAGCACAACCAGTACGGCCTTCACAGGATCTTCCTCGACGGAAACAATAACCGTGGTTTTTCCGGAGGGCCCGTTGTCTTCTGCCCCCCAGGCACGAAAGAATTTCGCGTGGCAGGCGTCATATCCGGATACAGGTACGAAGATCAGCCCGTCTTTCGCGGAACAGAGTCCTTACCTCTAAGCACACGTCACAACACCGGGATCATCATTTCCTATGGGATTGGGTATGCGACTTCGCTGGCGCGAGCCAACCCTATCGGCCCCCAATAGGTAACTCGACATTCATCTGATGGCCTGCCTTCGGGCCGAATTTAGTCCGTTAGGCATCTGCTCCATTAGTCGGCCCCTACTTGTCTCCGGCTTTTTACCTTCCGAAAACATTCAGCGCCGACAATCCCCCCCAATGACCCTCCCCTCCCCCTGGCTCCACGAAGCCATCGCCCGCATCGAAGCCGACTACCAGCGCAGCGCCGACACGCACCTGATCCCGCTGCGGCTGCCCGCGTTTGCCGCGCGGGGCATTGACCTGTACCTCAAGGACGAATCCACCCACCCCACGGGCAGCCTGAAGCACCGGCTGGCGCGGTCGCTGTTTTTGTATGCGCTGTGCAATGGCTGGGTGCATGAGGGCTCGACCATCGTCGAGTCGTCCAGCGGCTCCACGGCGGTGAGCGAGGCCTACTTTGCCCGCCTGCTGGGGCTGCCGTTTGTGGCGGTGATGCCGCGCAGCACCTCGCCGGAGAAGGTGGCGCAGATCGAGTTCCATGGCGGGCGTTGCCACTTTGTGGACAGCGCGGGCGCGGTGTATGACGCGGCCCGGGCGATTGCCGAGGAGACGGGCGGCCACTACATGGACCAGTTCACCTATGCCGAGCGGGCGACCGACTGGCGCGGCAACAACAACATTGCCGAGAGCATGTTCACGCAGATGGCGCGCGAGCCGCACCAGGTACCGCGCTGGATTGTGGTGGGTGCGGGGACGGGCGGCACCAGCGCCACCATTGGCCGCTATGTGCGCTACCAACAACACGCCACGCAGGTGTGTGTGGCCGACCCGGCGGGGTCGGTGTTCAGCGCCTACCACCGCACGGGCGATGCGCAGCTGACGGCGCCGGGATCGCGCATTGAGGGCATTGGGCGGCCACGCGTGGAGCCGAGCTTTATCCGCACGCTGGTGGACCGCATGGTGGATGTGGCGGACTGCGAATCGGTTGCTGCCATGCGCGCGCTGTCGCAACTGCTGGGGCGGCGGGTGGGGCCGTCCACGGGCACCAACTTTGTGGCCATGCTCACGCTGGCCAGCGAGATGCGCGAGCGGGGCGAGCGCGGCTCCATCTTGTCGCTGCTGTGTGATGCGGGCGAGCGCTACCTGCCCACGTACTTCGACACCGAGTGGGTGGACCGCACGTTTGGCGATTGCTCCGCCGCGCAGCAGAAGGTGGACGCGTTGATGGGCTGAGCGCCCTGCCCTCTTCCACCGTTCCCCCACAAGCATCCCGTCACCATGTTCAGCGCTTCACGCCGCCAGTGGCTGATGCAGGCCGGACTGCAGGCAACCGGGCTGGGCGCGTTGGCCTGGCCCCAGGCATCGCTGGCGCTGCCTGCGCGCGCGCTGCGTTTTCCGCGCGACCATGGCAGCCATCCAGAGCTGCGCACCGAGTGGTGGTACATCACCGGCCATGCACAAGCGCAAGGCCAACCGTGGGGGTTTCAGCTCACGTTTTTCCGGTCACGGGTGGATGCCACGCAGGGCCTGCAGTCGGCGTTTGCGGCCAAGCAGTTGTTGTTTGCGCATGCGGCCGTCACCGATGTGAAGGGCCAGCGCCTGCGGCACGACCAGCGCATTGCGCGCGCGGGTTTTGGTGTGGCGCTGGCCAGCGAGGCGGACACGCGCATCCGCCTGCAGGACTGGACGCTGGAGCGCAGCGATGTGCCGGGCAGCACTGCCGGTGAGGCGCCGCGCAGCCGTTACACCACGCGCATCACGGGCGGCGAAGTGGGGATGGAGCTGCAGTTCGACAGCACGCAGCCGGTGCTGCTGCAGGGCCAGCAGGGCCTGTCGCGCAAGGGGCCGGATGCGGCGCAGGCGAGCTACTACTACAGCCAGCCGCAGCTGGCCGTGAGCGGGCACCTGACGGTGGCGGGCCGCCGCCTGGCGGTGGAGCCGGGCACCGGCCGCGCGTGGATGGACCACGAGTGGAGCGAGGCACTGATGCACCCCGAGGCGGTGGGCTGGGACTGGATTGGCATGAACCTGGAAGACGGCAGCGCGCTGACGGCGTTCAGGCTGCGGCGGGCCGATGGGTCGGCGCTGTGGGCGGGCGGCTCTTACCGCGCGCCCGGGCAGGCCGTGCAGGTGTTTGGGGCAGAGGGCGTGGCCTTTGTGCCCGAACGCTTTTGGACCAGCGCGGCCAGCAATGCGCGCTACCCGGTGCAGTGGCAGGTGCAGACGCCCATGGGCCGTTTTGCCGTGCATGCGCTGCTGGACGCGCAGGAGCTGGACAGCCAGGGTTCCACGGGCGCGATTTACTGGGAAGGCCTGAGCGAGCTGCGCGACGCCAGCGGCCGGGTGGTGGGCCGGGGCTACCTGGAGATGACGGGGTATGCGCGGGCGCTGCGGCTGGGGTGAGCGGTGTGGGGCAGCATCGGCGCCAGCGGCCCCTTTGCTTTCAATTTAATAGCTGGTAGCGCTTAAAAATAAAGGGTTTCAAGCCATTTTGGCCTGAAACCCTTATATAGCAAGCGCTAACCGCTATTCTTTTGGAAGCAATCGTGGCTTTGGCCTATCCCCGGCTGGCGCGGCGCCGGTCCAGCCAGGCGATGATTTCGCCCATGATGCCGCGGCGGAAGGCCAGCACGCAGATCACGAAGATGAGGCCGGTGACCATGGTGACGGACTCGCCCAGCGTGTTGAACCATTCCACGCGGGTCAGGTCCGCCAGCAGGTTGCCGAACTCGCCGATCTTGTTCTCCAGCAGCACCACCACGGCCGAGCCGATCAGCGGGCCCGACAGGGTGCCCAGGCCGCCCACCAGCGTCATCAGGATGACCTGGCCCGAGGCGGTCCAGTGCACGTCGGACAGCGTGGCGAAGCCCAGCACCACCGTTTTGAGCGAGCCGGCCAGGCCTGCGATGGCGGCCGAGATGACAAACGCCAGCAGCTTGAAGTGCTGCACGTCATAGCCCAGCGAGATGGCGCGGGGCTCGTTCTCCTTGATGCCCTTGAGCACCTGGCCAAACGGCGAGTGGATGGTGCGCACGATGAGCAAGAACGCCGCCACCACCACGACCAGCGCCACGTAGTACATGGTCAGGTCGTTCTTGAGATCGATGACACCAAACAGCTTGCCGCGCGGCACGCCCTGCAGGCCGTCTTCGCCGCCGGTGAAGGGCGCTTGCAGGCACACGAAGAACAGCATCTGCGCCAGCGCCAGCGTGATCATGGAGAAGTAGATGCCCTGGCGGCGAATGGCCAGCCAGCCAAACAGCAGGCCCAGCAGCGCACCGCCGCCGGTGCCCAGCAGCAGACCCACCTCGGGCGTGAGGCCCCACACCTTGATGGCGTGGCCGGTGACATACGCCGCACCGCCCAGGAAGGCCGCATGGCCGAACGACAGCAGGCCCGTGAAGCCCAGCAGCAGGTTGAAGGCCGAAGCAAACAGTGCAAAGCACATGAGCTTCATCACGAAGATGGGGTAGGCGCCGAGGAAGGGCGCCGCAAGCAGGCCCAGCAGCAGCAGGGCGTAACCGATGGGGGCAAGGTTCTTGAAGTTCATGCTGGCGGCCCCTTGTTATTTCTCTTTGCCGAACAGGCCGGCGGGGCGGATGAGGAGAACGATGACCATGATGACGAACACCACGGTGGAAGACGCTTCGGGGTAGAACACCTTGGTGAAGCCTTCGATGACGCCCAGGCCCAGCCCGGTGAGGATGGAGCCCATGATGGAGCCCATGCCGCCGATCACCACCACCGCAAACACCACGATGATGAGGTTCTGGCCCATGAGCGGCGTGACCTGATAGACGGGCGCGGCCAGCACACCGGCAAACGCGGCCAGACCGGCGCCGAAGGCGTAGGTGAGCGTCACCATCACGGGCACGTTGATGCCGAAGGCTTCGACGAGGCGGGGGTTCTCGGTGCCAGCGCGCAGGTAGGCGCCCAGCTTGGTTTTCTCGATCACGTACCAGGTGGCCAGGCACACCACGATGGAGGCCACCACCACCCAGGCACGGTAGTTGGGCAGGATCATGAAGCCGAGGTTGGTGGCGCCTTCGAGCAGCTGGGGCGTGTCGTAGCCCAGGCCAGACACCCCATAGATGGAGCGGAACACGCCTTCGATCAGCAGCGTGAGGCCGAGCGTGAGCAGCAGGCCGTAGAGGTGGTCGAGCTTGTAGATCCAGCGCAGCAGCAGGCGCTCGATGAGCACGCCGAACAGGCCCACCACCAGCGGCGCCAGCACCAGCATCAACCAGTAGTTGATGCCGAGGTAGTTCATGGCCATCCAGGTGATCAGGGCGCCAGTCATGAACAGCGCGCCGTGCGCAAAGTTGATGACGTTGAGCAGGCCGAAGATGACGGCCAGACCGAGGCTGAGGATTGCGTAGAACGACCCGTTGACCAGCCCCAGAAGGAGCTGGCTCAACAGGCCGGGCAATGAGATGCCAAAGATTTCCATGGGCGGGTGCAGCGGGTGCAGAGAGGGGTTGGAGCGAGAGCGGAGGGATGCGGGGCTTGCACAGCCGCGCACGAGGAGGCCGCAGCCGGCCCCGCCGCATGCAGCGGGGCCGGCGCGGGCTTCAGCCCGCTCTCAGGAGGCGGCCATCACTTCCAGAGCGGGCACTTGCTCTCGGCCTTGGTGGTGAACACCGATTCGCCGGGCAGCTTCTTGACGAGCTTGTAGTAGTCCCAGGGCTTGGTGGACTCCGAAGGCTTCTTCACTTCCATCAGGTACATGTCGTGCACGTAGCGGCCGTCGGCGCGCAGTTGGCCCGATCCGAAGAAGTCGTTCATCTTCATGCCGCGCCAGGTGGCCATGACCTTGTCGGCATCCACCGTCTTGGCGGCTTCGACGGCCTTGAGGTAGTTCATGGTGGCCGAGTAGTCGGCAGCCTGGATCTCGGTGGGCATGCGCTTGGTCTTCTCGAAGAACTTGGCCGCAAACTTGCGCGTATCTTCATTCAGGTCCCAGTACCAGCTGGTGGTGAACTGCAGGCCTTCGGTGTTGCGCAGGCCCAGGCTGTGCACATCAGAGATGAAGATCAGCAGGCCGGCGAGCTTCATGCTCTTGCCGATGCCGAATTCCTTGGCGGCCTTGATGGAGTTGATGGTGTCGCCACCGGCGTTGGCCAGGCCCAGGATCTGGGCCTTGGAGTTTTGCGCCTGCAGCAGGAAGGACGAGAAGTCGGACGCATTGAGCGGGTGGCGCACGGCGCCCACCACGTTGCCGCCCTTGGCCTTGACCACGGCCGTGGTGTCGGCCTCCAGCGCGTGGCCGAAGGCGTAGTCCGCAGTCAGGAAGTACCAGTTCTTGCCGCCCGTGTCCACGATGGCCGAGCCCGTGCCCTTGGCCAGGGCCACGGTGTCATAAGCATAGTGCACGGTGTAGGGCGTGCACTGGTCGTTGGTCAGCGCCGAGCTGGCCGCGCCGTTGTTGATGTACACGCGCTTCTTCTCGGCGGCCACCTTGGCAGACGCGAGTGCCGTGCCCGAGTTGGTGCCGCCAAACAGCATGGTCAGGCCCTGGGTGTCGATCCATTCGCGCGCCTTGGATGCGGCGATGTCGGCCTTGTTCTGGTGGTCGGCCGTGAGCAGCTCGATGGGCATGCCCAGCACCTTGCCGCCAAAGTCGTCGATCGCCATCTGGATGGCCACGGCGCCGTTCTTGCCCTCCACGTCTGCGTACAGGCTGGACATGTCGGTGATGAAGCCGATCTTGACCTTGTTGTCCTGTGCGTGCGCGGCCGAGGTGGCCAGGCCAGCTGCACCCAGCATCAGTGCCAACACTTTGAGTTGTTTCTTCATGGATTTGTCTCCTGGTGGTGTGGTGGAAGAAAGCGATGGGGAATCCAATGGGGACCGGAATGTGCGTGTGATGCGGTGCGCGGAGGGTTGCATCACACGCCCAGCAAATCGTTGAGCACGGGCATCTTCTCGTTGAGCTCGGAGGCAGTGAACTGCTCCACGATGCGGCCATGCTCCACCACGTAGAAGCGGTCGGCCAGCGGCGCGGCAAAGCGGAAGTTTTGCTCCACCATCACGATGGTGTAGCCCTTCTCGCGCAGCGTGGTGATCATGCGGGCCAGGGCCTGCACAATGACGGGAGCCAGCCCTTCGGAGATTTCGTCGAGCAGCAGCAGCTTGGCGCCGGTGCGCAGGATGCGGGCCACGGCCAGCATCTGCTGCTCACCGCCCGACAGGCGTGTGCCCTGGCTGTTCTTGCGCTCCTCCAGGTTGGGGAACATGGCGTAGATCTCGTCGATCGACATGCCGGGCGTGCCGGTCTTGAGTGCCGGCGGCAGCAGCAGGTTTTCTTCGCACGACAGGCTGGCAAAGATGCCCCGCTCTTCGGGGCAGTAGCCCACGCCCAGGTGGGCGATGCGGTGCGTGGGCATGTTCACCGTTTCCACGCCGTGGATCTTGACCGAGCCCTTGCGTGCGCCGGTGAGGCCCATGATGGCGCGCATGGTGGTGGTGCGGCCCGCCCCGTTGCGGCCCAGCAGCGTGACGACTTCGCCGGGCTGCACGACGATGTCGATGCCGTGCAGCACATGCGATTCACCGTACCAGGCTTCGAGGTTGGAAATTTCAAGTGCGGGTGCGCCGGACATCAATGCGCTCCCTGGAGTTGGCCATCCGTCGTGCCCATGTAGGCTTCCATGACTTCGGGGTTGTTCGAGACTTCGGCATAGGGCCCTTCGGCCAGCACGGCGCCGCGCTGCAGCACGGTGATGCAGTCGGCAATCGTGGAGACCACCTTCATGTTGTGCTCCACCATCAGGATCGTGCGGCCCGCCGACACCTTCTTGATGAGCTGGGTGACGCGGTCCACGTCTTCGTGGCCCATGCCCTGTGTGGGTTCGTCCAGCAGCATCAGCTCGGGCTCCATGGCCAGCGTGGTGGCAATCTCGAGCGCGCGCTTGCGGCCATAGGGCAGGTTCACCGTCACCTCGTTCGCCACGTCTTCCAGGCCCACCTCGGTGAGCAGCTGCATGGCGCGCCCGTCGAGCTGGCTCAGCGAGCGCTCGCTGCGCCAGAAGTGGAACGAGGTGCCCAGCTTGCGCTGCAGGCCCAGGCGCACGTTCTCCAGCAAGGTGAGGTGCGGGAACACGGCGGAAATCTGGAACGAGCGGATCACCCCGCGGCGCGCAATCTGCGCGGGCTGCTCGCGGGTGATGTCGTGCCCATTGAACCGGATGGTGCCGGACGTGGGCGTGAGGAACTTGGTCAGCAGGTTGAAGCAGGTGGTCTTGCCTGCGCCGTTGGGGCCGATCAGCGCATGGATGCTGCCTCGGCGCACGGCCAGGTTCACGTCGCTGACGGCGGTGAAGCCCTTGAACTCTTTGGTCAGGCTATGGGTTTCAAGAATGACGTCGCTCATTGCGCCTTGGCCGCTCCGTGTAGAACTGAGGGGGAAGGAGCCTTGCCCGCAAGGTCTCCACGAGGTGTCCGGGGTGTCGTTTCGCCGTGCATGGTATGCCCCTCTACCTGCGGGTAGATACTGGTACTAATGCCTATGTAGTACTTCCTAGGGTCTATCCGCAGGTGGGCCTGCCGCCGGCCCGCCATGCCGCGCAAAGGCGCGCCAGGCCTTGATTTCGCGCTTGCAGACCTGCGAAGCGAAGCGCCTGCCGGAGCGTGTCCGGGCGCGGTGTCTCTGACTCTTTGCTTACAGGCCGGGGTCGCCCATGCGACTGCGGCGGGATGCTCGACATTACGCGTCTGCAGAAGATGCCATCGCCCATGAAGGTGCCCCGCAACGGCCGCGCGCAGCCCACCCCGCCGGGGCCGGGCCTACACTGGCTGCATGCCCGCCCTGCCTCCCATGCCGCCCGCCTCCCGTTCAATGCCGTCCGCTTCCGCAACCGGGTCCGCCGGTTCTTTCCCATCGGCCCGATCCGCCGGGGCGGGCTCTGCGCGCGGTGCGCCGCGCTCCCTGTCGGGGCTGTTGCCGTTTCTGCGGCCCTACCGGGGGCGCATCGCGCTGTCGGGTGTGTTCCTGGTGCTCGCGGCGCTGGCCACGCTGGCGTTTCCGCTGGCATTGCGCGGCCTGATCGATGGCGGGCTGGTGGGCGGCAGCGCGGCCGACAAGGGCGCGCACGCCCTGGCGCTGCGCGGGCATTTCGAGATGCTGTTCGCCGTGGCGGTTGCGCTGGGGGTGTTCTCTGCCGCGCGGTTCTACATGGTGAGCTGGCTGGGCGAGCGTGTGACGGCCGATTTGCGCAACGCCGTCTACGGCCATGTGCTGCGGCAAAGCCCACAGTTTTTTGAGACCACGCAAACCGGCGAGGTGCTGTCGCGACTGACCACCGACACCACGCTGGTGCAGACCGTGGTGGGGTCGTCGTTGTCGATGGGCCTGCGCAACGCGGTGATGGGCGTGGGCGCCTTGGCGATGCTGGTGTGGACCAATCCCTATGTGATGTCGGTGGTGCTGCTGGCGGTGGTGCTGGTGGTGCTGCCCACGATGTGGATCGGCCGGCGCGTGCGCCGCCTCTCGCGCGACAGCCAGGACCGCGTGGCCGATTCGAGCGCGATAGCGGCCGAGGTGCTGAACGCCGTACCGGTGGTGCAGAGCTACACGGCCGAGCCGCGCGAGACCACGCGGTTTCGCGAGGCCACCGAGAACGCTTTCCGCGCCGCCATCCAGCGCACCGGAGCGCGAGCCGTGCTGGTGGCTTTCATCATCATCGCCAACGCGGCCCTGCTGCTGTGGGGCCTGTACCGGGGCACGGAGGCGGTGCTGGCGGGCCAGATGAGCGCGGGCCACCTGGGGCAGACGGTGGTCTACGTGATTCTGCTGGCCGGCGCCGTGGCCGTGCTGGGCGAGGTGTATGGCGACCTGCTGCGGGCGGCGGGCGCCACCGAGCGGCTGATGGAGCTGCTGGCCAGCCGCTCGCCCGTGGCCGACCCGGCGGCACCCCGCGCACTGCCCACGTCCGGCAAGGGCCTGGAGGTGGTGTTCGAGCGCGTGCATTTCCACTACCCCTCGCGGCCCGAGCACCCTGCCCTGCACGACTTTTCACTGCAGCTGGCGCCCGGCGAAACCGTGGCGCTGGTGGGCGCAAGCGGCGCGGGCAAGACCACCGTGTTCCAGTTGCTGCAGCGCTTCTACGACGTGGCCGCTGCCCCCGACGGCACACCGGGCGGTCAGATCCGGCTGAACGGGGTGGACATCCGCGATCTGGCGCTCTCCGACCTGCGCGCCCACATCGGCACGGTGCCGCAGGATGCGGTGATCTTCTCGGCGTCCGCGATGGAGAACATCCGCTATGGCAACCCCGGCGCCAGCGACGAGGCGGTGATGGCGGCGACCCGCGCGGCGTTTGCGCACGATTTCATCAGCGCGCTGCCCGAGGGCTACAACACCTTTTTGGGGGAGCGCGGCGTGCGCCTGTCGGGCGGCCAGCGTCAGCGCATTGCCATCGCGCGTGCCATGCTGAAGGACCCGCCCTTGCTGCTGCTGGACGAAGCCACCAGCGCGCTCGATGCAGAGAGCGAACGCATGGTGCAGGCCGCGCTGGACACTGCCATGCAGCGCCACACCGGCCGCCGCACCACGCTGGTCATCGCCCACCGCTTGGCCACGGTGCAGAACGCGGACCGCATCGTCGTGCTGGAGCACGGCCGCATCGTGGAACAGGGTACGCACGCGGGTTTGTTGGCCAAGGACGGGGTCTATGCGCGCCTGGCGGCGTTGCAGTTCACTGCGTGAGGACTGCGTGCCGCGGCGAGGGGGCGGCCTAGGCATGCCGGATCGGGTCGGGTGCTGTCACCAGGACGTATGAAACCTCGGCAGCAAATACTATAATTTTGATAGCTGCAAACGCTTATGCAATAAGCGCTGAAGCACAAAAACACTGAGACAGCGAGTCTGAACGGCCGCCTGAATCGCACTGCACCTCCGCGTGCCGCGCACCGCGCCAAAGCTACTGCAGTGTTTCCTTGGCGGCAGCGGGCAGCAGCAGGGGCACCACGGCGATGCCCTCCTCCAGCAGCTCCATGGCCTCGTCGGGCGTGGCCTCGCCGCGGATGGCGCGCTCTTCGGCTTCGCCGTAGTGCATGCGCCGCGCCTCCTGCGCAAACTGCGCGCCCACATCCTCCGTGTGGGCCACCACCTTGCGCGCCAGTTCCAGCCATGCGGCCTGCAGCGCCGGAGGCAGGGCACCATGCACGGCGGCAGCCATCGACGGCGAGGCGGTTGCAGGTACGCCCGAGGGCGTGGCCCCTGCAGGCGCCTGATGCGGTGCATCGGCCCCCACGCGCTGCGCGGGCTCACGCGCGCCGAGGTTCAGGCGCGGCGCACTGAGGCGCTTTTCGATCTGGGCGTCCGCACACAGCGGGCACTGCACCAGGCCCCGCCGGCGCTGGTCCTGAAAATCGTCTTCGGAGGCAAACCAGCCCTCGAACACGTGGGCCTGCCGGCATTGGAGGTCAAGCACCTTCATGGCGTGGTTCCAAGGTCTGCTGAAGCAGGTGGCGGGTGGCGGTTGGTTGTGAGGGGACGTGCGGGCGCTGCGGGCAAGGCCCGTCAGCCGTGGCGGCGCACCAGGTAGCGGTAGACGAAGCCTGGAAACGCCAGGGTGAGAAAGAGCGTGCCGGTAATGGCATAGAACTCCCACCCCTGGGGCGCGATCTGCCCGGCGCGGCGCTCCAGCAGCAGGGCCAGGCCGCCCACCAGAAAATACATCACCACCAACTCGGCCAGCCGCCCAGCCAATGGCTTGCGGGGGGCCGCAACAGGCCCGACCACCGCCCACCGGTGGTTCACAAACGGCAGGTTGGCCGCCACAAGGGCCGCCACGATGACCAGCCAGACGGATGCAGTGATGGACGACACGGGCAGCAGGCAGCGGGGCTAGAAAACGCGCGGCATGGGCAGGGTTGCAGGGTGCGATGGCGGCGGCGAACCGCGCTGAGACCTGCGACGCTTCCTGCCCGGCAGCCGGTATGGATCGATCAGGTGGCCAGCGCCCGCACGACGGCGTCGGCGCACAGCGTCATCAGGCCGCCCGGCAGCAGGCCCAGGCCCAGCACCAGGGCACCGTTCACGGTCAGCACCACGCGCACGTCCACCGGGGCAGACACGGTGGTGGCCGTGAGCGGCGCGTCGAAGTACATCACCTTGACCACGCGCAGGTAGTAGAACGCGCCGATGAGCGACATGATCACGGCGAACACCGCCAGCGCGATGTACAGGCTCTGGCCCGAGGCCACGAGCGCCTGCAGCACCGACAGCTTGGCATAGAAGCCCACCAGGGGCGGAATGCCGGCCATCGAGAACAGGCAGATCGCCATCACGGCAGCGTACAGCGGGCTGCGCTGATTGAGGCCGGCAAGGTCGGAGATCTCTTCGCTTTCGAAACCTTCGCGTGCCAGCAGCAGGATGACGCCGAAGGCCGCCAGCGTGGTCAGCACGTAGGTCACCACGTAGAACATCGACGCGCTGTAGGCATTCTCGACCGCCGTGGCGTCCACGTTTCCGTTGATCACGCCCGACATCAGGCCCAGCAGCACGAAGCCCATTTGCGAGATGGTGGAGTACGCCAGCATGCGCTTGAGGTTGGTCTGCGCAATGGCCGCCAGGTTGCCTACCAGCAGCGAGCCGATGGCCAGCACCGCGAGCATCTGCTGCCAGTCGATCGCAAGCGGCAGCAGCCCGTCCACCAGCAGGCGGATCACGATGGCAAAGGCCGCCAGCTTGGGCGCGCCGCCAATCATCAACGTGACGGCCGTGGGAGCCCCCTGGTACACGTCGGGAATCCACATGTGGAAGGGCACCACACCCAGCTTGAACGCCAGGCCCGCCACCACGAACACCAGGCCGAACACCAGCACCTGGTGCTTGATCTGGCCGGAGTTGACGGCCTTGAAGACCTGACCGATGTCGAGCGAGCCGGTGGCGCCATACACCATGGACAGGCCATAGAGCAGGAAACCGCTGGCCATGGCACCCAGCACAAAGTACTTCATCGCGGCCTCGGTGGCCGTGGCGTTGTCGCGGCGCAGGGCCACGAGCGCATAGCTCGACAGGGTGAGCAGCTCCAGGCCCAGGTAGATCACGAGGAAGTTGTTGCCCGAGATCATGATGAACATGCCCAGGAGCGCAAACATCGACAGCGTGAACATCTCGCCGCCGCGCAGCATGTCGCGGTCGGCCGCATAGGGACGGCTGTAGACCAGCGTGACCATCATGGCCACGGTGGCAAAGCACTTGAGCCAGTTGCCCATGGCATCGCTCACCACCATGTTGCCGAAGCCATAGAAGGTGTTGGCGCTGCTGGCGTACATGCCCTGCAGCGCGGCCACCACGGCCAGCGTCAGCATGGTCAGCACGTAGGTGCCGGTGCGGCGGGCGCTGTGCACGCCCAGATCGACCAGCGCGATCACGCAGGCCATGACAAGCAGCACGATCTCGGGGTAGATCGCTAGCCAGCTGATGTTGTCAATCATCTTCTTGAATCTCTCAGTTCAGTCTGGTCGGGTCAGATCAGTTCAGCTTGGACAACGCCACATGCTTGAGCAGTTCTGCCACCGATGCGTCCATCACGTCGGTGAACGGGCGGGGATACAGACCCATGGCCAGCACCGCGATGGCCAACACGGCCAGCACCAGGAATTCACGGCTGTCGATATCCGTCAGGCCCTTGACGTTGTCGTTCGCCACGGGGCCCAGGTAGACACGCTTGAACATCCACAGCGTGTAGGCCGCGCCAAAGATCAGCGCCGTGGCCGACGCCAGGCCTATCCAGAAGTTGGCCTTCACGGCACCCAGGATCACCATCCACTCGCCCACAAAGCCCGCCGTGCCCGGCAGGCCGCAGTTGGCCATGGCAAACAGCAGCGCAAAGGCCGTGAAGTTGGGCATGGTGTTAACCACGCCACCGTAGGCGGCGATCTCACGCGAATGCACGCGGTCGTACAGCACGCCGATGGACAGGAACATGGCGCCCGACACGAAGCCGTGGGCGATCATCTGCACCAGGCCGCCCGAGACACCCAGGTCGTTGAAGATGAAGAAGCCCAGGGTCACGAAGCCCATGTGCGCCACCGACGAGTACGCCACCAGCTTCTTCATGTCCTTCTGGACCATGGCAACCAGGCCCACGTAGATCACGGCGATGAGCGAGAGCGCAATCATCAGCCACGCCCATTCGCGGGAAGCATCCGGGGCGATGGGCATGGAAAAGCGCAGGAAGCCGTAGGCGCCCAGCTTCAGCATGATGGCCGCCAGCACGGCGGAGCCCCCGGTCGGCGCTTCCACGTGCACGTCGGGCAGCCAGGTGTGCACCGGCCACATGGGCACCTTCACGGCGAAGGCGGCAAAGAACGCGAAGAACAGCAGCGTCTGGGCCGTGCGGCTCAGCGGCAGCTGGTGCCAGGTGGCGATGTCGAAGCTGCCGCCGGACTGGTTGTACAGGTAGATCAGCGCGATCAGCATCAGGAGCGAGCCGAGCAGCGTGTACAGGAAGAACTTGAACGCCGCGTAGATCTTGTTGGGGCCGCCCCAGATGCCGATGATGAGGTACATCGGGATCAGCGTGGCTTCGAAGAACACGTAGAACAGGATGCCGTCGAGCGCGCTGAACACGCCGATCATCAGGCCCGACAGGATCAGGAACGCGCCCATGTACTGGTTCACGCGCTCGGTGATGGATTCCCACGAGGCGATCACCACGATCACCGTAATGAAGGCCGTGAGCGGCACGAACCAGAAGGAGATGCCGTCCACGCCCAGGTGGTAATGCACATTGAAGCGCTCGATCCAGGCGGCCTTTTCGACAAACTGCATGGCGGCCATGCCGGTTTGGAACCCGTCATACAGCGGCAACGTGACCAGGAAGCCGATCAGCGCGCCCACCAGCGCGAGCCAGCGCACGGCACGGGCGTGCTCGTCGCGCCCCAAGGCGAGCAGCAGCGCGCCAAAGGCAATCGGCACCCAGATGGCAAGACTCAACAGACCCATTTGTTTTTTTCCTTATTTGATGAGCTGCAGGAAGACGTCGCCCCAGACAAACCAGGTCATCAGCACGAACACGCCCAGGATCATGACCAGCGCATAGTGGAAGATGAAGCCGGACTGGATCCAGCGCACCACGCCGGACACGCCCCGCACCACTTTCCAGGAGCCGTTCACCAGACCGCCATCGATGATGGCCTGGTCGCCGCCCTTCCACAGGCCCACCCCCAGGGCGCGGGCACCGCGCGCCAGAATGTTCTCGTTGATCCAGTCGAGGTAGTACTTGTTTTCGAGCAGCGTATGGAGAGGCTGAACACGCGCCTTGATGGCCGCGGGCAGCGCTGGGTTGACCATGTACATGTAGTACGACGCTGCCACGCCAGCCACTGCCAGCCAGAAAGGCGCCGTCTGCAAGCCGTGCAGGGCCATGCCGACAGGGCCGTGGAAGATCTCGGCCAGCTTGACCATGGCGGGGTGCTTGGCGGCATCGACAAAGATCACGCCCTTGAAGAAGTCGCCAAACAGCATGGGCTGGATGAACATGAAGCCCACCACCACCGAGGGGATGGCCAGCAGCACCAGCGGCACCGTCACCACCCAGGGGGATTCGTGCGGCTTGGCGTCGTGACCGTGGTGGTCGTCGTGGCCATGGTGGTCGCCATGGTGCGCGTCGGGGTTCTGGTCGTAGCGCTCCTTGCCATGGAAGACCAGGAAATACATGCGGAACGAATAGAACGCCGTGATGAACACACCGGCCAGCACGGCGAAGTGCGCAAAACCGGCGGCCGGCAGTTGGCTGAAGTGCACGGCCTCGATGATGCTGTCCTTGGAGTAGAAACCCGAGAACAGGGGCGTGCCGATCAGCGCCAGCGAACCCAGCAGCGAAGTGATCCAGGTGATGGGCATGTACTTGCGCACGCCGCCCATCCAGCGGATGTCCTGGTTGTGGTGCATGCCCATGATGACCGAGCCCGCACCCAGGAACAGCAGCGCCTTGAAGAACGCGTGCGTCATCAGGTGGAACACCGCGACCGAGTAGGCCGAGGCACCCAGCGCCACGGTCATGTAGCCCAGCTGCGACAGCGTGGAATACGCCACGACCCGCTTGATGTCGTTCTGGATGATGCCGAGGAAGCCCATGAACAGAGCCGTGATGGCGCCGATCACGAGGATGAAATTGAGCGCGGCATCCGACAGCTCAAACAGGGGCGACATGCGCGCCACCATGAAGATGCCGGCGGTCACCATGGTGGCCGCGTGGATCAGGGCGGAAATGGGGGTCGGGCCTTCCATCGAGTCGGGCAGCCAGACATGCAGCGGGAACTGGGCGGACTTGCCCATCGCGCCGATGAACAGGCAGATGCAGATCACGGTGATCAGCATCCAGTCGGTCCCCGGAAAGCTCAGGCCACCGAGTTCGCCCGACTTGGCAAACACCTCACCATAGTTGAGCGTGCCGGCATAGGCAGCAATGAGGCCGATACCCAGGATGAAGCCGAAGTCGCCGACGCGGTTCACCAGAAAGGCCTTCATGTTGGCGAAGATCGCCGTGGGCTTGTTGAACCAGAAACCGATCAGCAGGTAGGACACCAGGCCCACGGCTTCCCAGCCGAAGAACAGCTGCAGCAGGTTGTTGCTCATGACCAGCATGAGCATGGAGAAGGTGAACAGCGAGATGTAGGCGAAGAAGCGGTTGTAGCCTTCGTCTTCTTCCATGTAGCCGATGGTGTAGAGGTGCACCATCAGCGACACGAAGGTCACCACCACCATCATCATGGCCGTGAGGCTGTCCACCAGGAAGCCCACCTCCATCTTCAGCCCGCCCACCACCATCCAGGTGTAGAGCGTCTCGTTGAAGCGGGCACCATCCAGCGCCACGCTCTTGAGCGTCATGGCCGACAGCACGAAGGCCACCAGCACGCCCAGGATGGTCAGGGTGTGGGACAGGCGGCGGCCGATCCAGTTGCCACCGAAGGTCGTGCCAAAGATGCCGGCCAGCAAGGCGCCCGCCAGCGGAGCCAGTGGCACGGCCAGGAGCGTTGAAGCAGAGAGGGTTTGACTCATTCTTGAGAACCTTGGGAATACGGACGAACCATCAACCCTTGAGGGTGTTGAGGTCTTCCGCGTTGATGCTGGACTTGTTACGGAACAGCAGCACCAGGATGGCCAGGCCGATGGCCGACTCGGCAGCAGCCACCGTCAGGATGAAGAACACGAACACCTGTCCGTGCATGTCGCCCAGGTAGTGAGAGAACGCCACGAAGTTCATGTTCACCGCCAGCAGCATCAGCTCGATGGCCATCAGCAGCACGATGAGGTTCTTGCGGTTCAAAAAGATACCGATCACCGCCAGCGCGAACAGCATCGCACCCAGCGAGAGAAAGTGGCCCAATGTCAGCGTCATGCTTTTTTCTCCTCGGCAGCAGGCTCCGCAGGCACTGTATCGACTGCCTTCTGGGTCGCAGCCACCTTCACCACCTCCAGCCGGTCGCTGGCGCGCACCCGGATCTGCTGCGCAGGGTTGATGGCCTTGCTGTCCTTGCGCTGGCGCAGCGTGAGGGCAATGGCGGCGATCATGGCCACGAGCAGGATCACGGCAGCGATCTCCACCGGGTACAGGTACTCGGTGTACAGCAGCTTACCCAGTGCCTTGGTGTTGGAGTAAGGAACGACCTGGCCTGCGGCATCGACGACCGTGGCGATGGCCTTGGGCTCATCCATGCCGCGAAATCCGCCCATCAGCACCGCCGCCATTTCGAGCGCGATCAGCGCGCCCACGGTGGCGGCCAGGGGGAAATGTTTCCAGAAGCCCTTGCGAATGGAGTCGATGTGGATGTCCAGCATCATCACCACGAACAGGAACAGCACCATCACCGCGCCCAGGTACACCAGCACCAGGGCAATGGCCAGGAACTCTGCCTTGAGCAGCAGCCACACCGCGGCGGCCTGCGAGAACGCAAGGATGAGGTACAGCACCGCGTGCACAGGGTTGCGCGCGGTGATCACCCGGAAGGCTGCAAACAGCAGCACGACCGAGAAGAGGTAGAAGAAACCGGTCTTGGCGTCCATGAATCGGGTCTTTATAGAAAGTCAGGCAATGAGGCCGCGTTCCGCACCGCTCAGCGGTACTTGGCGTCTGCCGCCTTGGCTGCCGCGATTTCGCCTTCGTACCGATCGCCCACGGCCAGGAGCATGTCCTTCGTGAAATACAGATCGCCACGCTTTTCGCCGTGGTATTCGAAGATGTGGGTTTCGACGATCGAATCCACCGGGCAGCTTTCTTCGCAGAAGCCGCAGAAGATGCACTTGGTCAGGTCGATGTCATAGCGCGTGGTGCGGCGCGAGCCATCAGCGCGCACATCCGACTCAATGGTGATGGCCATGGCCGGGCACACGGCCTCGCACAGCTTGCAGGCAATGCAGCGCTCTTCGCCGTTTTCGTAGCGGCGCAGGGCATGCAGGCCGCGAAAGCGCGGCGACAAAGGCGTCTTCTCCTCCGGGAACTGCACGGTCACCTTGCGGCGAAACGCGTAGCGGCCCGTGAGGGCCATGCCCTTGACCAGTTCCACGAGCATGAAGCTCTTGAGGAAGTCTTTGACAGAGAAAGGTGCAGCAGCAACAGTAGCAGTCATACGTGTTGTCCCCGCTTATTTCCAGATATTCCAAGGCGAGAGCAACCACCCGCCCACAAACAACAAATACACCAGCGTCACCGGGATGAAGATCTTCCAGCCCAGGCGCATGATTTGGTCATAGCGGAACCGGGGGAATGTCGCCCGGATCCAGATGAACATGGACACCACCAGGAAGGTCTTGAGGCCCAGCCAGATCCACCCGGGAATCCAGTTGAACAGCGCGCTGTCGATGGGAGACAGCCAGCCGCCCAGGAACATGAGCGCACCCAGTATGGACACCAGCCACATGCTGGCGTATTCGGCCAGGAAGAAGATGGCAAAGCCCATGCCCGAGTACTCCACCATGTGGCCGGCCACGATTTCGGCTTCGCCTTCGACCACGTCAAAGGGGTGGCGGTTGGTTTCGGCCACGCCGGAGATCAGGTACACCAAAAAGATGGGCAAGAGCGGCAGCCAGTTCCAGGACAGGAAGGTCAGGCCCTTGTCAGCAGCCATGCCCTTGGCCTGCGACATCACGATCTCGGTCAGGTTCATGCTGCCCGACACCATGATCACCACCAGGAAGCAAAACCCCATGGCGATTTCATAGCTCACCATCTGCGCCGAAGCGCGCAGTGCGCCCAGAAAGGCGTACTTAGAGTTCGACGCCCAGCCCGCGATGATCACGCCATACACCTCGATGGAGGTGATGGCCATCACCAGCAGCAGGCCGGCATTGACGTTGGCCAGGGCCACATCGGGCCCGAAGGGAATGGCAACCCACGCTGCCAGCGCCGGCATGATGGCCATGACGGGGCCCAGCACGAACAGACCCTTGCTCGCGGCCGTAGGCTGGATGATTTCCTTGGTCAGCAGCTTCAGTGCGTCGGCAATCGGCTGCAGCAGGCCCATGGGGCCCACGCGGTTGGGGCCGTGGCGTACCTGCATGAAGCCGAGCAGCTTGCGCTCCCACAGCGTGAGGTAGGCCACAGCGCCCATCAGGGGCGCCAGGATGCAGACGATCTTGATCAGAATCCAGAGCACCGGCCAGACGATGCCGGTCCACCAGCCGAATGAAAGCAGGTTCAGGCCCGCGTTGTAGATCGTGTCGATCATGCGGCCACTCCTTCACGTGCCTTGCGTGCGTCGGCAGTGAGCTGCAGCGACGTGGATCGGCGTACCAGACCATCCAATTGATAAATGCTGGCCACAGCCGGCTGCACCATCGCACCAGCGTCGCCACCGGTTGCGGGTACGTCTGCCACGGCGTTGGACAGCTGATCGGCAGGCAGGTGCGTGAGGCTGCCTGCGGGCGCATTGGTGGCCCGGGCCAGCACGTCCTGCGAGGTTTCGAAGTCGAAGCCCGGCACGCCCAGCACGTTGGCCAGTACGCGCAGCACCTTCCACGCGGGACGCGTGTCGCCCAGCGGGCGCACCACGGCGTGGAAGCTCTGCAGACGACCTTCGGCATTAACGAAGCTGCCCGAGGTCTCGGTGAACGGCGCGATGGGCAGCAGCACGTCGCTGATATCCATGTTGGCCTTGAACGGGCTCATGGTCACGACCATCTGGGCCTGTCCGATGGCGGCTGCGGCCTGGGCACCGTTGGCGGCATCGAAGGCAGGCTCGGTGTTGAGCAGCAGCACGGCCTTCAGGCCGCCAGCCAGCATCTGGCCGGCGTTCAGGCCGTTGCCCACGGGGCGTGCGCCCGCAAACTGGGCGCCCACGGTGTTGGCGGCTTCGGTGAGGTAGCCGACGGTGGCACCGGTCTGCTCGCCGATCCAGTTGGCCAGGGCCAGCAGCTGCGTGGCCTGGCCATGGTGGGCGGCGGCATTGCCCAGCAGCACGGCCTTGCGCTCACCGCCCAGCAGCGAACGGGCGATGGCCAGGCTGGCTTCGGAGGCTTGGGCCGCACCAGCGGGCGCTGCCACGTTCTTTTCTTGCGCGATGGCCGAGGCGATGGAACCCAGGGCCTGCAGCCATTGGCCGGCGCCTTGCAGCAGCTTGTGCTTGACGGGCATGGCCCAGTCGTCCACGGCGGAATCCACCACGCTCAGCTGGGCGCCGTGGCGCACGGCATGGCGCACGCGCAGGGCGAACAGCGGGTGGTCCTTGCGCAGGTTGGAACCCACCACCAGCACGCGCTGCAGCGTGGACAGCGAAGCGATGGACGTGCCCAGCCAGCGGACGCCTTCATGGTTGGCAAATTCAGCATTGCGCAGGCGATAGTCGATGCTGTCGCTGCCCAGGCCGCGCACCAGGGCGGAGGCCAGGTACAGCTCTTCGAGCGTGCTGTGCGGGCTCACCAAGGCGCCGATGCTGTTGGCGCCATGGTCGTTCTTGATGTTCTTGACGCCGTTGGCGACGTACTCGAGTGCGGTCTGCCAGTCGACTTCCTTCCAGACGCCGCCCTGCTTGAGCATGGGCTGGGTCAGGCGCTCGTCGCTGTTGAGCGATTCGTACGAGAAACGGTCGCGGTCGGCAATCCAGCATTCGTTGACGGCTTCGTTCTCGAGGGGAACGACGCGCATCACCTTGTGGTTCTTGACCTGGACGATGAGGTTGGCACCGGTGGAATCGTGCGGGCTGACCGAGCGGCGGCGCGAAAGCTCCCAGGTGCGGGCGCTGTAGCGGAAGGGCTTGCTGGTCAGGGCACCCACGGGGCAGATGTCGATCATGTTGCCCGACAGCTCGGAGTCCACGGTATCGCCCACCACGGTGGTGATCTCGGAGTGCTCGCCGCGGTGGATCATGCCGAGCTCCATCACGCCGGCCACTTCCTGGCCGAAGCGCACGCAGCGGGTGCAGTGGATGCAGCGGCTCATCTCTTCCATCGAGATCAGCGGGCCCACGTCCTTGTGGAAGACCACGCGCTTTTCTTCCTCGTAGCGCGAGGAGGAACCGCCATAACCCACGGCCAGGTCCTGCAGCTGGCACTCACCGCCCTGGTCGCAGATGGGGCAGTCCAGCGGGTGGTTGATGAGCAGAAATTCCATGACCGACTGCTGGGCCTTGATGGCCTTGTCGCTCTTGGTGCGCACGATCATGCCCTGCGTCACGGGCGTGGCGCAGGCGGGCATGGGCTTGGGGGCTTTTTCCACGTCCACCAGGCACATGCGGCAGTTGGCGGCGATGGAAAGCTTCTTGTGGTAGCAGAAGTGGGGGATGTAGGTGCCCGCCTTCTCGGCTGCATGCATCACCATGCAGCCTTCGGCGACTTCTACCTTCTGCCCGTCGAGTTCGATTTCAACCATATGCGTTTCTCGCGGTCAGGCCGCTGCGGAAGCCTGAGGGGTCATCTCTTTGCGGATCAGCGCTTCGAATTCCGGACGGAAGTGCTTGATCATGGCGCGCACCGGCATGGCCGCAGCGTCACCCAGCGCGCAAATCGTGCGGCCCTGGATGTTGTCTGCCACCGAATTGAGCAGGTCCAGGTCGCCATCGCGCCCCTGGCCATGGTGGATCCGGTCGATCACGCGCCACATCCAGCCCGTGCCTTCGCGGCACGGCGTGCACTGGCCGCAGGACTCGTGCGAATAGAAATAGGACAGGCGCAGCAGGCTTTCGACCATGCTGCGGGAGTCGTCCATCACGATGACGGCGCCCGAGCCCAGCATGGAGCCGGCCTTGGCGATGGAGTCATAGTCCATCGTGCATTCCATGATGATGGAAGCAGGCAGCACGGGGGCGGACGAGCCACCGGGGATCACGGCCTTGAGCTGGCGGCCCTTGCGCACGCCACCGGCCAGCTCGAGCAACTTGGCGAACGGCGTGCCCAAAGGCACTTCGTAGTTGCCGGGCTTTTCCACATCGCCCGAGACCGAGAAGATCTTGGTGCCGCCGTTGTTGGGCTTGCCGCACTCCAGGTAGGCCTGGCCGCCGTTGCGGATGATCCACGGCACGGCTGCGAAGGTCTCGGTGTTGTTGATGGTGGTGGGCTTGCCGTACAGACCGAAGCTGGCCGGGAACGGCGGCTTGAAGCGTGGCTGGCCTTTCTTGCCTTCGAGCGATTCGAGCAGCGCGGTCTCTTCGCCACAGATGTAGGCACCGAAGCCGTGCGCCGCATGCAGCTGGAAGCTGAAATTGCTGCCCAGGATCTTGTCGCCCAGGTAGCCAGCGGCACGCGCCTCTTCGAGCGCTTCTTCGAAGCGGTCGTAGGTCTGGAAGATTTCGCCGTGGATGTAGTTGTAGCCCACGGAAATACCCATCGCGTAGGCCGCGATGATCATGCCTTCGATGACGATGTGCGGGTTGAACTGCAGGATGTCGCGGTCCTTGCAGGTACCTGGCTCGCCCTCGTCGGAATTGCAGACGAGGTATTTCTGGCCGGGGAACGAGCGGGGCATGAAGCTCCACTTGAGGCCGGTGGGGAAGCCCGCGCCGCCGCGGCCGCGCAGGCCCGACTCCTTGACGGTGGCGATGACCTGGTCTTGCGTCAGCGGCTCGCCGCCATCCGTGCCCAGAATCTTGCGCAACGCCTGGTAGCCGCCGCGCGCTTCGTAGTCCTTGATGCTCCAGTTGGAACCATCCAGGCCCGCGTAGATCTGCGGGTTGATGTGGCGGTCGTGGAAGCAGGTCTGGACGCCGGTGGCCTGGAACTGCGAGAGGATCTGTGCGGCGGTGGTCATGCTTGTCCTTCCGCACGTGCCGTGGAGGCGCCTTCGGCTTGGCGCAGGCCATCCACCAGCTGGTCGAGCTTGTCGTTGTCCATGAAGCTGCACATGGTGCGGTCGTTCACCAGCATCACGGGCGCATCGGCGCAGGCGCCCAGGCATTCACACTGCTGCAGGGTGAACAGGCCATCGGCCGTGGTCTCGCCCATGGTCACGCCGAGCTTCTTCTCGAGGTGGTGCAGCGCCTTCTGGCCGTCACGCAGCTGGCAAGGCAGGTTGGTGCAGACGTTGAGCTTGTACTTGCCCGTCGGCTGCTGGTTGTACATGTTGTAGAACGTGGTGACTTCGTGCACCGCGATCTGGGGCATGCCCAGGTAGTCGGCGATCACGGCCTCGCTCTCAGCGCTCACCCAGCCCTGCTCCTGCTGCACGATGGACAGGCAGGCCATCACGGCGGACTGCGCCTGCTCAGGCGGGTATTTGGCGACTTCGCGCGCAAAGCGCGCGAGCGTGGCCTCGGTGATCTTGGTGGAGGTGCTGCTGCTCATCGGTCGATTTCTCCGAACACGATATCCATGGTGCCGATGATGGCCACGGCGTCGGCGATCATGTGGCCGCGTGCCATTTCATCGAGCGTGGCCAGGTGCGCAAAGCCCGGGGCACGAATCTTCAGGCGGTAAGGCTTGTTGGCGCCATCGCTCACCAGGTAGATGCCGAACTCGCCCTTGGGATGCTCGACGGCCGCGTAGGCCTCGCCTTCGGGCACATGGAAGCCTTCGGTGAAGAGCTTGAAGTGGTGGATCAGCTCTTCCATGTTGGACTTCATGGATTCGCGTGCCGGTGCCGCCACCTTGTGGTTGTCGGTGATGACGGGGCCGGGGTTGGCGCGCAGCCAGTCCACGCACTGCTTGATGATGCGGTTGGACTCACGCATTTCCTGCACGCGCACCAGGTAGCGGTCGTAGCAGTCGCCGGTCTTGCCCACCGGGATGTCGAAGTCCATGCGGTCGTAGACATCGTAGGGCTGCGTCTTGCGCAGGTCCCAGGCGATGCCGGAGCCACGGATCATGGGACCGGTCATGCCCAGATTGAGCGCGCGCTCGGGCGGCACCACACCAATGCCCACGGTGCGCTGCTTCCAGATGCGGTTGTCGGTGAGCAGCGTTTCGTACTCGTCCACGCAGCCGGGGAAGCGCTTCGTGAAGTCGTCAATGAAGTCGAGCAACGAACCCTGGCGGTTCTGGTTCAAGGCCTCCAATGCTTTGGCGTTCTTGATCTTGCTGACCTTGTACTGCGGCATGCTGTCCGGCAGATCGCGGTAGACGCCGCCCGGACGGAAGTAGGCTGCATGCATGCGCGCGCCGGAAACGGCTTCGTACATGTCGAACAGGTCTTCGCGCTCGCGGAAGGTGTAGATCAGGATGGTGGAACTGCCGCAGTCGTTGCCGTGCGAGCCCAGCCACATCAGGTGGTTGAGCAAGCGCGTGATCTCGGAGAACATCACGCGGATGTACTGCGCGCGCACGGGCACTTCCAGGCCCAGCAGCTTCTCGATGGCCAAGCAGTAGGCGTGCTCGTTGGACATCATGGATACATAGTCCAGACGATCCATGTAGGGCAGCGACTGGATGTAGGTCTTGTGCTCGGCCAGCTTTTCAGTGGCGCGATGCAGCAGGCCGATGTGGGGGTCGGCACGCTGGACGACTTCGCCGTCGAGCTCCAGCACCAGGCGCAGCACGCCGTGGGCCGCCGGGTGCTGCGGTCCGAAGTTCAGGGAATAGTTCTTGATTTCAGCCATGGTGAATCACGTGGGGCGCGCGGCGCCTCAGTGCAGGCCTCCGTACTTGTCTTCGCGAATGATGCGCGGCGTGATCTCGCGCGGCTCGATCGAGACGGGCTCGTAGACCACCCGGCGCTGCTCGGTGTCGTAGCGCATCTCGACATGGCCGGACAGCGGAAAGTCCTTGCGGAAGGGGTGCCCGATGAAGCCGTAGTCCGTCAGGATGCGGCGCAGGTCGTTGTGACCGTCGAACACGATGCCGAACAGGTCGAACGCCTCGCGCTCATACCAGTTGGCAGAATTCCAGAGCTCGGCGACCGAAGCCACAACGGGAAAATCGTCGTCGGCACAGAATACCTTGACGCGCAGGCGCTGGTTCAGACTGACGGAGAGCAGGTGCGAGACCACGCAGTAGCGCGGCCCTTCGTTGACCTCATCTGCATACGCGGAGTAGTCGACACCGCAGAGATCCACCAGTTGCTCAAACTGGCAGCCGGGCGCGTCGCGCAGCAGGCGCATGGCGTCGAGGTAGTCAGCCGCCGCGACCTGCAAGGTGACTTCGTCGAGGGCGACGTCGATCTTGCGGACCTTGTCGCCCAGCACGGCCGCGACGGTGTCCTTGATTTTTTGAGGATGAATGGCAACAGACGTCATCGTGGATCCTCAGGCACGCGCAATGGTGTTGGTGCGGCGGATCTTCTGCTGCAGCTGGATGATGCCGTAGATCAGCGCTTCGGCCGTGGGGGGACACCCGGGCACGTAGACATCCACCGGCACGATGCGGTCGCAGCCGCGCACGACGGAATAGCTGTAGTGGTAATAGCCACCGCCATTGGCACACGAACCCATGGAGAGCACCCAGCGGGGCTCGGACATCTGGTCATAGACCTTGCGCAGCGCGGGTGCCATCTTGTTGCACAGCGTGCCGGCCACGATCATCAGATCGGACTGGCGGGGGCTTGCGCGAAAGACTTCAGCACCAAACCGGCCAAGGTCATAACGGGCGGCCGCCGCGTGCATCATCTCGACCGCGCAGCAGGCCAGACCGAATGTCATGGGCCAGAGCGAGCCGGTTTTGGCCCAGTTCACCACCGAGTCATAGCTCGTGGTGATGAAGCCTTCCTTCATCACGCCTTCAATCATTGCATCAGTCCTTGTTGGAGCCCGGGCTCACTCCCAGTCGAGGGCGCCCTTTTTCCATTCGTAAGCGAAGCCCACGACGAGGATGGCCAGGAAAATCACTACCGCCACGAAACCGGCCATGCCCACTTCGTGGAGCGTGACAGCCCAGGGGAAGAGGAAGGCAATTTCGAGGTCGAACAGAATGAAGAGGATGGCAACGAGGTAGTAGCGCACATCGAACTTCATGCGCGCATCTTCGAAGGCCTCGAAGCCGCATTCGTAAGGGGAGTTTTTCGCGTCATCTGGACGGTTGGGCCCGAGAATGTAGCCCAGAACCAGGGGGACAACGCCAACAGCGATGCCAACCAAGATGAACAAAAGGACGGGGAGGTACTGATCGAGGTTCATCTTGAGGATGTGCTCACCGCAGTGGCCCTGCCCAACATGAACCGCAGCGGGATCACGTGGGGGGAGCCTTTGTTTTGGTGCCGTCGGCGAGACTCGAACTCGCACAGCTTTCGCCACTACCCCCTCAAGATAGCGTGTCTACCAATTTCACCACGACGGCTGGTTGCTGTATCTGGATGGCATGAGGAACCTTGCGGTTTTGGCTTTCCAGACAATCCCGGATTCTACCCCGGAAAAACCCTGTAACAGCTTACGCTGCCCAATTTTGAGCAGATTATTTGGTCGGAATCTGCGCGGCGCCCGACGCAGGCGCGGCAGGTGCCACGGCCGCATCCGACGCTGCACCAGCGGGCACCACGGCTGCGGGCGTCTCGAGCACGCTGCCAGAACTTGCAGGGCGCGCGTTACCAAAATACGCTAGCGTCAACGTGGCCGCAAAGAACACAAAGGCCAGCACGGCGGTGGTGCGCGAAAGGAAGTTGGCGCTTCCGCTGGCCCCGAAGAGACTGCCCGAGCTTCCGCTGCCGAACGCCGCCCCCATGTCGGCGCCCTTGCCGTGCTGAATGAGGATCAGGCCAATCATCCCGAGGGCCGTCAACATCTGCACAGCCAAGACCACATTCACGATCGCATTCATTCTCTGTTCACTCCTGATTGACTAATGGGTTTGGATGCGGCTCAACGGGCCGCTGCAATGATCTGCAAAAAGTCGGGCGCCTTGAGCGACGCACCGCCCACAAGGCCCCCATCGATGTCCGGCTGGGCCAGCAGCTGCGCAGCATTGGCCGCATTCATGCTGCCGCCGTAGAGCAGCCGTATGCGGTCTGCATGCTCGCTGGCCGCAGCCAGTTGCGCTCGCAAGACTGCATGCACGGCCTGGGCTTGCTCAGGGCTTGCCGTGCGCCCCGTGCCGATGGCCCACACCGGCTCATAGGCCACCACCACTTCGCTGATGCAGTGGCCATTCACATGGATGACGGCGGCCAGCTGTCGCTTGACGACCACCTCCGTCTGGCCCGCCTCGCGCTCTTGCAACGTCTCGCCCACACACACGATGGGCGTGATCCCCGCAGCGAGCGCACGCTGGGTTTTTTCCGCCACCACAGCGTCGGTTTCGCCGTGGTACTGGCGGCGCTCTGAATGGCCTACCAGCACATAGCGCGCGCCAAAATCCTTGAGCATGGCGGCAGACACCTCGCCGGTGTACGCACCCGCTTCATGCGCGGAAACATCCTGCGCCGCCAATTCCACCGAAGACCCTGCCACAAGCGCCTGGACCTGCGCCAGATACAGCAAAGGCACGGCCACTGCAACGTCGCAGGCAGGATCCTGCAAGCCCGCGATCAGGGCCTTCACCAACGCTTCGTTGGCCGCCAGGCTGCCATTCATCTTCCAGTTGCCTGCGATGAGTTTTTTCTTACTGCTGCTCATTCTTTGATCACCAGGTCAAAACAATCTTGCCGATGTGCTGGTTGGATTCCATCAAGGCATGCGCCTGCGCCGCATCGGCGGCTGCAAACGTGCTGTGGATCACCGGGCGAACAGTGCCCGCCTCCAGCAAAGGCCAGACGCTCTCGCGCAAAGAGCGTGCGATGGCACCCTTGAATGCCACCGGCCGAGGCCGCAGGGTTGAGCCCGTGATGGTGAGCCGTCGCCGCAACACCAAACCGGCGTTGAACTCGCTCTTCACACCACCCTGCACGGCAATGATGACGATGCGCCCGTCCTCGGCCACACATTCCACCTCGCGGGCCACGTAGTCGCCCGCCACCATGTCCAGCACCACATCCACGCCCCGCCCTTCGGTGATGCGCTTGGCTTCTGCCACAAAATCCTGGGATTTGTAGTTGATGGCGTGGTGGGCTCCCAAGCGCACACACGCGGCACACTTCTCATCACTGCCCGCAGTAGCGATCACCGTGGCACCAAAGGCACGCGCCAGCTGAATGGCCGTCACGCCGATGCCACTGGTGCCGCCTTGCACCAGCAAGGTTTCGCCGCTCTGCAGACGCCCTCGGTCAAACACGTTGCTCCACACCGTGAAGAACGTTTCAGGCAGCGACGCGGCTTCGATATCGGTGAAACCGGCAGGCACAGGAAGGCATTGCTCAACAGGCGCCACGCACCACTGCGCGTACCCGCCACCCGCCACCAAGGCGCATACGCGGTCACCCACCTGAATGCCGGCGCGCGCCATGGCCTCGGCATCACCCGATTCCACGACGCCCGCCACCTCCAGACCGGGCAAATCGGACGTTCCGGGCGGAGGCGCATAGTGCCCAAGCCGCTGCAACACGTCAGGCCGATTGATGCCGCTGGCACCCACGCGTATCAGCAGCTCGCCCAGGGCGGGCTGAGGCCTTGCGCGCTCGGCCACAGCCAGTACCTCCGGCCCGCCAAAGGACGTGATGGCTACGGCTTGCATGGTTTGATTCATGGGGTTGAATTTGAATGATTTTGGCCTTCAGCGCTTTACCATCAAGCGCTGAAAGCTACAAAATCAGTAGCAAAAACAGACTCAGCCTGCCAGTTGTTCCGACGCGCCATCAGCGCCAGACGACTGCTGTTGCTGCTGCTGCTGATCAGCCGAAGAACGGCCACCATCACGGCTGCCGTCGCGGCCTTGGTCCCGACGGGGCTCGCGGTCACCACGCTCTGCAGGAGCCGGGCGGTCGCTGCCACCTGCAGGCCGATCGGCCAGCACCTTCATCGACAGCTTGATGCGGCCCTTTTCGTCGGTCTCCATGACCTTGACCTTGACCACCTGGCCTTCGGTCAGATAGTCGGAGACCTTCTCCACACGCTCGTGTGCAATCTGGCTGATATGCAGCAGGCCGTCCTTGCCGGGCAGCAGGTTGATCAATGCGCCAAAGTCCAGAATCTTGGTCACAGGGCCTTCATAGATCTTGCCGATTTCGACTTCGGCCGTGATCTGCTCGATGCGGCGCTTGGCCTCGTCGGCCTTGGCTGCATCGGTGGCGGCGATGGTGATGGTGCCGTCTTCCTCGATGTTGATCTGGCAGCCGGTTTCTTCGGTCAGCGCGCGAATCACGGCCCCCCCCTTGCCGATCACGTCACGGATCTTCTCGGGGTTGATCTTCATCGTGTAGAGCTTGGGCGCGAAGTTCGACACTTCGGTCTTGGCTTCGCCCATGGCCTCCTGCATCTTGCCCAGGATGTGCATGCGCGCCTCCTTGGCCTGGGCCAGCGCGACCTGCATGATTTCCTTGGTGATGCCCTGGATCTTGATATCCATCTGCAGCGCAGTGATGCCACCGGTGGTACCGGCCACCTTGAAGTCCATGTCACCCAGGTGATCTTCGTCGCCCAGGATGTCGGTCAGCACGGCAAAGCGGTTGGCATCCTTGATCAGGCCCATGGCGATACCCGCCACATGCGCCTTCATGGGCACGCCGGCATCCATCAGCGAGAGGCAGCCGCCGCACACCGACGCCATCGACGACGAGCCGTTCGACTCGGTGATCTCGGACACCACGCGCATGGTGTAGGGGAACTCTTCCTTCGTAGGCAACACGGCGACCAGCGCACGCTTGGCCAGGCGGCCGTGGCCGATTTCGCGGCGCTTGGTGGAGCCCATGCGGCCCACTTCGCCCGTGGCAAAGGGAGGCATGTTGTAGTGCATCATGAAGCGGTCTTCGTACTCGCCCGCCAGAGCATCGATGCGCTGCGCGTCCCGCTCGGTGCCCAGCGTGGTCACCACCAGAGCTTGCGTTTCGCCCCGCGTGAACAGCGAAGAACCGTGGGCGCGCGGCAGCACGCTGCCGCGAATTTCGATGGGGCGCACGGTGCGCGTGTCGCGGCCATCGATGCGGGGCTCGCCGGCCAGAATCTGGCTGCGCACGATGCCGGCTTCGATGTCGAACAGCATGCCCTCCACCTTCACCGAGTCGAACTCCACGCCCTCAGCCTTGAGGGACTCCATCACCGAAGCGTAGGCTTCGCGGCAGGCTTGCGTGCGGCTTTGCTTGTTGCGAATCTGGTAAGCGGCGCGCAGCTTGTCTTCAGCCACCGCCTTCACCTTGGCGATCAAAGCCTCATCCTTCGCCGGAGCTTCCCACTGCCAAACAGGCTTGCCCGCGTCACGCACGAGCTCGTGGATGGCATTGATCGCCACATTGCCCTGCTCATGGCCGAACACCACCGCACCCAGCATGATTTCTTCGGAAAGCTGCTGTGCCTCGGACTCGACCATCAGCACTGCAGACTCGGTGCCCGCCACCACAAGGTCCATCTGCGAATTCTTGCGTGCCGTCTGGCCAGGGTTGAGAACGTATTCACCGTTGATGTAGCCCACGCGCGCAGCGCCGATGGGGCCGTTGAACGGAATGCCGGAAACCGCCAGAGCAGCGCTGGTGGCGATCATCGCGGCGATGTCTGCATCCACTTCCGGGTTCAGCGACACCGTGTGGATCACCACATGCACTTCGTTGAAGAAGCCTTCAGGGAACAGCGGGCGGATGGGGCGGTCGATCAGGCGGCTGGTCAGCGTTTCGTGCTCGCTGGGCTTGGCTTCGCGCTTGAAGAAACTGCCAGGAATCTTTCCGGCAGCATACGTTTTCTCAATGTAGTCCACCGTCAGCGGGAAGAAGTCCTGGCCGGGCTTGGCCGACTTGGAAGCCACCACCGTGGCCAGCACGACGGTGTCATCGATATTCACCAGCACGGCGCCGGTCGCCTGGCGGGCGATCTCACCCGTCTCCATGACGACGGTCTTGTCGCCCCACTGAAAAGACTTGGTGACCTTGTTGAAAATGCTCATGTTCAGCTCCTATTTTTTGATAGCTGGTAGCGCCCTACCAGAAGGGCTTGGAGGGCAATTCAGAACACGATGCCATTCCAGTGCTGCATTTTTTGCTATCAAACTTGCAGCATTGGAATGACACAGCTTCGCTCTGTTTTGCAACTCCGAAGTAAAAAACGCCTGAGCTAGCGGACTAACCCAGGCGCTTTTTGCGTGCGATAAAAGTTACTTGCGCAGACCCAGCTTGGCGATCAGAGCGGTGTAACGGTCTGCATCCTTGGCCTTCAGATAGTCCAGAAGCTTGCGACGACGGCTCACCATGCGCAACAGGCCACGGCGACCGTGGTGGTCCTTGGCATGCTGCTTGAAGTGGGGGGTCAATTCGTTGATGCGGGCGGTCAGCAGGGCCACCTGCACTTCTGGGCTACCGGTATCGTTGGCAGCACGGGCGTTGGCCTTGACGACTTCGGCCTTGATGGAAGATGCGATCATAATTTTCCTAGCTTTGGCCGCAACGAACGCAATGCATCCTGCGACCATGGTTCCACTTGCGCAAGCGACTGGAAAGGCCGCGTGCGTGCGTCTTGCACCATGCAAAACCTTTAGATTATAACGCGTTGGGGTTTTAACGCACGAAGGCCCCAAACCTGCCCGAGTATTGCTCAACCTCTATGGGGCCACAAATGCCGTCTACACCACCACGCCAACGATTCCACCTGATGAACCAAGCAATCAGTCTCTCATTGCGCTTCACCCTGGGTCCTGCGATTCTGGCCGCCGCTGCCTGGCTCCCTACCCACGTCGCGGCGATTGAGACAGCACCCTTTGCGAACAGTCAAATACCGTCCATTACAGCTACCAAGGCAGGAGCAGAAACCAAGAAAAGGAAGGGCGTGAGCAAAGTCACTTACCAGCGAAGCAGTTCCGAAGAGACTCCCGCCCAACGTGACAAGCGCATGACCCGAGAGTGCAAAGGGCTGCCCAATGCCGGTGCCTGCCGCGGATATACGCGCTGACATGTGCATGCAAACGCATGCCCCCAAAGTAGCGGACCGCGCCGGGAGCGAGCCTCCGAACCCAGTCAATGACACGCTCCACCGTTCATCACCATCTGCCCGCCTCCCATCCAGCGACGCCTTCCCCAAAGTGGCGCTCCTCCTAATATGACAGACATGCAAGAATCCCCTTCGGTCACATGCGAGTCTTCCGCGTGCTTGACGCACAACGCAGGTGCGACACGTCGCCATGACCAAGGATTCACCGCCATTGAGCTGATGGTCGTGATTTCCATTGTCGCAATCCTTGCGGCACTGGCGGCCCCCAGTTTCAACCTTCTGATTGAGAGATGGCGCGTACGCAGCGCCACAGAGGATTTGTCTTCTAGCCTGTACTTTGCAAGATCCGAAGCCATCAAGCGCGGGGGCAACATCGTGTTGATGAAAAATGCAAACACCGCCGCGTGCACTAACGCCACGGGCAATACCCAATGGGGTTGCGGGTGGCGGGTCTTCTATGACGTGAACGGCAACGGGCTACAGGATGCTTGCGTCGCCGCAAATACGCCCAATGAGTGCGACATCCAGGTGACCGCCGCACCTACCCGGCTCACGATTAATCTACCCGCCAGCACCGGGGGCATCTCAGTCGACCGCTGGGGCATGCTTTCCCATACGGGAGGGGCTGTTGTTCCAACCAATATGTTCTTTGAGCTGACACCTCAAGGAAAGGCTTTGACCGACACCAGTGCTGCAAAACTTTGCGCTTCCACCGGAGGCCGAATCGTCACCAAAAAAGGCACCGACGCCTGCTGATCGCACCATGGCTCTAGACCTTACCCCTACCTGTCGTACAGGCACCTCTACCGGTCTGGCCCATTGGCAGCGCCAGTGCGGCTTTACCGCCGTCGAGTTGATGGTGGTGGTTGGCATTGCTGCGGTGCTGACCACTCTGGCCGGCCCTTCGTTCGCCCAGATCATCGAGTCCTGGCGCGTACGAAGTGTGCAAGAGTCGCTGCAGTCGTCATTGATGTTGGCGCGGTCGGAGGCGATCAAGCGCGGCGGTCGCGTCGCGATCCAGAAGATTCCCAACAACACCAACGGTTGCACCGGAGCGGCAGAAAACGCAGCATGGAACTGCGGCTGGCTGGTCTGCCATGATGTAAATGACAACGGCAGGTGCGATGCGGGCGAGGCAGTTCTCCAGAGGATGGAGTCCAACGGAAAGGTCGAGGTCACCCGCAGTGTGAGCAACGCCAGCATAAAACTCAACCGCTGGGGTCTCGTCGATGGCGCGTGGCCAGGGTTCAGCTTGGTGCCCTTAAACAAATCTATTGCCCATCCCGGCGCACGCGGCGTGTGCATGAGCTCCGGAGGCCGTATCCAAGTTCTTTTACCTGAGGCCATTCCATGCCGAGATTAGCCCACCATTCATCTTCTGGAGTTGCTCGCCGCCAACGCGGTCTTACGTTGGTCGAGTCCCTTGTTGCCGTGGTGCTGACCGCGCTGGGCATCCTCGGCATTCTCGGCGTGCAGATGCGCACTCTTACCGATACATCCACCACGGTACGCCGGGCACAGGCCATACGCCTCATTGAGGACCTCGGTGAGCGCATGAAAGCCAACCCAAACGCATTGGCGAGCATCAATTCCTACGTCTCCGGGTTTGCCGTCACGCCGACAGCAACCAGTTGCGCCTCCGGTTGCAACACGGCCCAGTTGGCTGCTTACGACTTGGCGGTGTGGAAGACTGCGGTGCAGCGCACCTTGCCGTTGGGTAAGGCCAATATCTTCATCCCGTCCGCCGAGACGCCCCTGGGTGTAGGTCAGCGCCGCCAGATCGGCATCATGATTGCATGGCGCGAGAACGAACGCGACACCAGCGCGGCCTACAAGGATGACATCGACGCCACCAAGGCCAAGGCCAACGACGGGACACTCAGCGATGGCGCTGGCGGCGTTGCGGCCTGCCCCGCAGACCATACCTGCCATTTGCAGTACATCCCGGTAGCAGGCCGCTGCGCCCCTTATACCCCCGGAGGCAATGCCGCCATGTACTACTGCCCGGGAGCCTGACATGGAGACACAGTGCTTATTTGAACTTGGTCGGCGACTTTCGAACTCTCGTGCAACTTCTGCGCGCGCTCAGCCTCGCCCGGCGTTGCGCGCTATCCAGCGCGGTGTCACGCTCATTGAATTGCTGGTTGGCATTGCCATCGGACTGTTGGTCGTTGCGGTGGCTATGGGCGCGCTGATGGTCTCACGCGGAGTGTCTGGAACAGTCAGCGACGCCAGCAGCACCCAACAGCAAGCTGCCTACGTCATGCGCGTTGTGGGAATGCAGCTGCGTCAGGCTGGATCCCTTCGCCTAAATCTGAACCCAGGCACGGCAACGACCGAGGCGTTGTACATGGCGCCGGTAGGCTTTGAGACCTCGGCACCTGCCCAGGGGACGGGCAATGCGTTCACACCCAGCAGCGACACCATCTCCGGCACGGCGTCTCCGGTGACACTGACCGTCGGCTATCGACGCTACACCGATCCCGTGTTCATCAGTGCCGCACAACAATCGACAGCCCGCAATTGCGTAGGGGGACCGAACGACGCCAGTGTCGACCAAGCTCTGACCAGCGCCTTTCAATTAGTGGGTTCGGAACTTCGCTGCAGTGGAAATGGCGCAGCTGCTCAACCCATTGCCCAGAACGTTGCCAACTTCTGGGTCCGCTACCTGGTCCAGAACACTACGGCCACACCTGGCGTTCCAACGATACGCCAGGTTGATGCCGCAGCTGTGACCAATTGGGCACAGGTGCAAGCTGTCGAAGTTTGCATAGTGCTGTATGGCACTGAGCCTCTCGACCTGCCCGCTGGCAGCACCTACACGGACTGCGATGGCACCCTGGTTGACATGACCACGCTTGCTGGTCAACGAGCACGGCGTATGCATCTGGCGTATCGCAACGTCTTCCAACTGCGCAGTCAAGGCCTTCTGGGCTCGGTGCTGTGACGTACACGGGAAAGCCTCTCATGTCCTGTCTCGCCTTTTATTCACACCAATCACGGCGACGGCCCCAGCGGGGTGTTGCCTTGTTTGTAGTGATCGTGTTTGTAATGCTCTCCATGCTGCTAGCCCTGTGGGCTTCGCGCACCTCCCTGTTCAATGAGATGCTGGTTGGCAACGATGCCGACTATCAGCGCGCCTTCGAGGCAGCCCAAGCGCTGCTTCTGGATGCGGAACTTGATATTCGAGGCGAAAACCCGGATGGCACACGCTGCGTGGCTGCCACTTGCCGGGACAACGTCGCAGCCGCATTCAAGATTCCGCTTGACTCCCAGGAAGTGACACCGCTGCTAGCCGATCTCGACACCGAAACAACCAAGTGCCGCAGCGGTCTTTGCACCAAGCGCACCGGGCGCCAGGATTTCTGGAACTACACGACCACCACCAGCCCCGCTCCAACAAATCTGCAACCGGGCGAGGTCCGCCTCGATCAGATGACGCAACCCGCAGTCGGTGCACGCTACGGGCAGTACAGTGGCGCGGCCGTGGGGACCACCACCACGCCTGCGAATCCCATTCTGCAATGGGATGCCACAACCCCCAACAACCAGGGTGGCTGGTATTGGGTGGAAATCATGCCTTATGACGAAAGCAGCAAAAACTCTGGGCTGATCACCACCAGCAGCGCCAACCTGTTAAGTCTGAACCTCAAACCCAACGTCGCCTATCGCATCACAGCGTTAGCGTATGGCCGCAAACCGGGGACCATGGCAGTGCTGCAGCAGACCTACGTTCGCCAGTTGCGCAAAGACTGATGGACCGCAGCTACCCCTGTCGCCGCAAACACCCCAAACCACGTTCCGTATTCACGCCGAAGGAGCCCGTCATGCCCCGCACCTCCGCACCCAGCTTCCGCAAACACATGCTCGCTCTCGCGGCCAGCGCTGCCGTGGCCCCGCACGGAGCCTGGGCCCTTGACTTATCTCAGGCGCCCCCAGGAACGGTGGAACCGTATGTCACCCCGAACGTCATCATCTCCGTCGACGATTCCGGCAGTATGAATTTTCGCCTTGACCAGGAGAACGCTACTGGCGCGACGAACAACGTTGTACCCAATGCAGACGGTACCTGGCCTCCGACAACCCGTCGCATCAACGTGCTCAAGCACGCACTCATCGGCAACGGGGGCACTGGCGGAGTGTTCCGTGACACAAGTCTGCTGCCCGACAAGAAGATCCGGATATCCTGGCAGGCCATGTGGAACAACGGCAATTCGCCGGACGCCACCAATGTAGACAGCGCAACGATGAAAACCAATTCGATGCGCCCCTGGCAAGGAACGCATAAAACCAACTTCATCAGTTTCGTACAAGGACTTTCTGCCAACAATGGCACCCCGTCGCACACGATGTTCAAGCAGGCGGACCAGTACATGCGGCGCACGCTGGGTACCAACAGCCCACTTGCAACCAACCCTGGGGTCGCGGGCTCGCCCTATCTGGCGTGCCGCCGCACCTACCACATCATGATGACGGACGGACGCTGGAATGGCACTGCCCATGCCGTGCCCGACACCACCAAACGTGACAACGCCACCAACATCACTCTGCCCGACGGCATGACATATGGGGGCGCGACTGCAGCCGAGCGTGCAAAAAGTGCGCTCTACCGCGACACCCAGAACAATACCCTCGCCGACTGGGCGTTTTACAGCTGGGCTGTGCCACTTCACACAACCGGCATGACGGGCACCATGCAGCCCACGGCCGACTATCGCAAAGCCCCTGCTACTGAGAACTTCGGCAAAGACACCGCCAACAACGACGCCATTCTCGACCGCTACTGGAACCCGCGCTACAACCCTGCGACGTGGCCACACATGGTGACCTACACCATTGGTTTCAGCAATATGGCGGTCACCTGGCCCGGTGCGCCGACGGTGATTTCCCCCTCTTCGACCGTGCCGTTCGGATACGACGGCAGCTTTCCCAGCTTGGCAACAGGTGTCCTGGACTGGCCCGCCATGGACAATGAAAACAAGAGGTCGCTGGACCTCTGGCATGCAGCACTCAACGGACGCGGCCGCTTTTATGCCGTTACGCAGGGCGAAGATCTCGAAAAGGCATTCCGCGAGATTTTTGGACAGATCAACACGCAGACTGACCCCGACTTGAGCGCCAGTGCCACAAGCGGCTCCAACGTGTCGCGCAGCGAAGTCGGCAAATACACGGCCTCATACGAACCCACCAAGGCGTGGAAGGGATCGGTGATCGCCGACCGCGTCAAGTCCGATGGGACCACCGTCAGTGACCCTGCCTGGGGCGGAAAAACCACGGCAGACAAATTGGATGCCATCGGCACCATCAACAATCGATTGATCCTGAGTTGGAGCGACAAGTGGGAAACGTCGCAGCCCAAGGGGGGCGTGACATTCAAGTGGGCCACTGACGAGTCAAACCTTTCCTCCGCCCAGAAGGTATCGCTGCAGAAGAACGCCAGCGGAACGGATGAAGGCGCCACCAAGGGACAGCAGAGACTGAACTACATCCGCGGAGACCGCAGCCTGGAAGGCTCGGAGACGACGGGCTACACCACGGCCAAGCCATACCGCGAACGCCAGAGCCGGCAGGGTGACATCATCAACTCCGATGTATGGTATGTCGGCGCACCATCAAGCACGTCGCTGTTCAAGGGCTACAGTGCATTTGTGCGAAGCAACAAGGCACGTCCCGGCATGCTGTATGTGGGGGGAAATGATGGGATGCTCCATGGTTTCGCCGCAGCTGATGGTGAAGAGAAAATTGCCTACGTGCCACGCGGTGTCATCCCCAATCTCACCTTGCTGACAGACCCTCAATACAACAACAAACACCGGTACTTCGTCGATGGTTCCCCCATGACGGGAGATATCGACATCAACGGGGGCATGCAAGACCCAGCCGACCCCAACTACGCAACCTACGTTCCCAATTGGCGCACATATCTCGTGGGAACCTTGGGCCTGGGAGGCAAGGGTTATTACGTGATGGACGTGACCAACCCGACCAGCACGACTTCGCCGAGCGGCGTACCAGGCTTCTCCGAAGCCAGTGCCGCAGCGCTGGTACGTGCCGACCGCACTCGCGGAACCACTGAGGCCGCCCCCGTCTGCGGCACGATGACTGGAGCGGAGCAGGTGGCGTGCCTCAAGACAGTTGATGAAGACAAGGACATCGGACACATAACCGCCAAGCCGGTTCGCGACGACAACGATCCGATGCGCAGTTCTCAGATCACCCTGATGAACAATAACCGCTGGGCTGTGGTGATGGGCAATGGCTACAACAGTGCCAACCAGCGCCCCGTTCTGCTCATCCAATACCTGGACGGTGCACGGGAATTGCTGCGCATCCCTGCCACCACCAACACAGCGGGAACCGGCCTTGCGGCTGACAATGGACTGGCAGCGCCGCGTGTGGTTGATCTCAACGGTGACAATCGAGCTGACGTCGTCTACGCAGGCGACAACCTGGGCAACCTGTGGAAGTTCGACTTGACCGATGCAAATGCGAACAATTGGAAGGTCGCATTTGGCGGCAGTCCGCTGTTCACTACACGAGGGCCCGCAGCCCTGGGTGGTGCATCCCGCACCAAGGTGCAGCCGATCTCGACGGTACCGACGGTGCGCGCCAATGACAGGAACATGCAGATTGGCACGGGCGCCAGCGCCAAGACGGTCAAGGTGGGGGGCATGATGGTTGCGTTCGGTACTGGGCGCAATGTGGACAAAGACGATCCCGCCAGCGTCGACGTGCAAACGCTCTACTCCGTGCTGGACAACACCCGTTACCGCGAAATCACAACCTCTTTGGGCAAGCGTCTTGAAGTCCACCCTGGCGCTGGTACCTGCCCTTCAGGATCGGACTGCGTACCTGCGCCGGCTGCGCTCGGCACAGGCGTCACAACCGCAAAGCTGGCACAACAGAAAATCACTGAAACCGATGCTGGCGCATACGGCACCGTAGACATCGTCAACGAATTGAAGCTCGACACATGGGCGAACTTCAACGGCTGGTACATGGACTTGCCGGCGGTCGGGGAGCGCCTGCTCAAACCCATGGAGTTTTACGACGCAAGCAATCTGCTGACCGTTTGGTCTCAGGTGCCTGCCAAAGGCTCGGATGTAGACCCAAATGTCGAAAGCTGCGAATCCACTTCTGTGGACGGCGAACGCCAGTACCGCACCTTCGTCAATATCATGGACGGCAAGCGCCCCTCGGTGCAGATCGTGAACAAGGCCGGCGTGACTCAACTCTACAGTGCCACGGCCAACGCTGGAGTGTCGCGAGCTCAAGTGGCCAAGGGTCCGCACAGCATCATCAAAAAGGACAAATTTGAAAATGTGGACATCGACGCGAAGAACAACAAGGAAAATCTTGCATCCATGCCGGAGGAGTCCTTGCGCCCCAGCTGGCGCCAGATTCAGTGACAAGGACGCTAAGATGCCGCGCATGCAACGCACGCCCCACCTTCGCCAGCACGGCTTCACGCTCATCGAACTGATGATCGTCGTGGCCGTGGTCGGTATCCTCACCGCCATCGCTGTCCCAAGTTATGCCGAATACGTTCGCCGTGGTCACAGAGCTGATGCGCGCGCAGGGCTGTTGCAGGCGCAGCAGTGGCTTGAGCGTGCCGCCACCGCCACTGGAACCTACCCTTTGGCCTTACCAGCCAATCTGACCTGGGCCGCAGATGCTACGAAGCGGTACACGATCGGGTTTCAAGCAGGCAACACCAATGCGGCCTTTACCCTGGTTGCGACCCGCAAGGCCGGTACCGCACAAGCCACGGACCGCTGTGGCAATTTCACGTTGACAAACACAGGCGTGCGGGACACCTTAAGCCGCTCCAGCGGAGCCACCAACGACGAATGCTGGAACCGGTAGCCGTCCGCCGCTACCATCGGCGGGCCATGACAAATTCATCGCCCGACCACATGCACCAAGCGCTTGGGCTCGCCGCCCAGGCGCTTTTTCTTTCCAACCCCAATCCCCGTGTTGGTTGTGTCCTGGTGGGACGCGATGGTGGGGTGCTGGGGGTGGGGTTCACGCAGCGCGCGGGCGGGCCGCACGCCGAGGTGATGGCCTTGCGGGACGCCGTTGCGAAAGGTGCGGACGTGCGAGGTGCTACGGCGTACGTCACGCTGGAGCCCTGCGCTCACCATGGAAGGACCGGTCCGTGCTGTGACGCGCTGATCGATGCGGGAATCACCAAGGTGGTCGCGTCGCTGACGGACCCCAACCCGCTGGTGGCCGGCCAGGGTTTTGCGCGGCTTCGGGCGGCGGGCATTGAGGTGGTGGTGGGGCCAGGGGCGGACGAGTCTCGCGAACTGAATATCGGGTTCTTCAGCCGCATGGTCCGAGGCACACCGTGGGTGCGGCTCAAGGCGGCCATGTCGCTGGATGGCGCGACGGCGCTGGAGAATGGCGCCAGCCAGTGGATCACGTCCCGCACGGCCCGCTCGGACGGGCATGCGTGGCGCGCGCGGGCCTGTGCGGTGTTGACCGGCATCGGTACGGTGCTGGACGACAACCCCCGCCTCGACGTTCGCGAAGTGGCCACGCCGCGCCAGCCGCACGTGGTGGTGGTCGACAGCCAGCTGCAAACACCGCCCGATGCCAACCTGCTGCTGCATGCCGGAGAGCGCCAGGTGCTGATTTATTCGGCCACGGACAACGATGCCCGGCGCAAAGCACTGGAGGCCCGGGGTGCGCAAGTCATCTGCCTGCCGCAGACCTCCGGCGGCAAGGTGGACCTGGCCGCGATGCTGCGCGACCTGGGTGCGCGGGGCATCAATGAGCTGCACGTGGAGGCGGGCCACAAGCTCAATGGGTCGCTGGTGCGGGAAGGCCTTGTGGATGAATTGTTGGTCTACATGGCCCCCCGCCTGCTGGGCATGGCGCGCGGCCTGGCGCACTTCGGCCCCCTGGCCGCGCTGGCGGACGGGCTGGAGCTGCAGTTCACCTCGGTGGAGACCCTGGGCCCGGACATCCGGATCACCGCGCGCGTGGCGGGGCGCGACGCTTTCTGAACGCACCACAAAACACATCACCGAAAGCATCACAGGGCGCATCGCCGAAAGGCAGACCATCGGGTCCAGCAGCCTGAAGGTCAAAAAGTATGGGACCGCACGGCGCAACCACAGCGATCAACCCGTCGCGCGCCAGCCCAGCTTCTGCAGCGCCCATGGAGCCCGCCGAGACCTGGCGGCCACGCCCAGCCGGACTGTTGTTCCCCACAGCACTTTCACCCGCCCCACCAGGCAGCAGCACAGACGACCGCCGCGGATAGCTCCGCCGACGGTCCTTGCATGCGCACCCGCCACGGGCGCAGGAGCTGCGCACTGCAAACGTTCTTATGAGATCGACCCAGCGCCCTGCCCTCACCGTGCCAGCTTCGTCAGCACACCAAGGCGCCCCACAGAGCATTGCAAGACCGCTTTTCTGGACACCGGACTGAACTCAATCAATTTGATAGCAAAGAAACGTTTACAGATAAGCGCTGAAGGCCATTTTTATCCATATTTCTCAGGCCAAGCACTTTCTGTATGCACCCTGCGGCGCGCCCTTGCGCGCGGAATTCGCCGTCCGGCGTCCGCCCACCCCTGGGAGTCTGCCCGGCAGAAGGTGCATCGGCTGCAACGCGCGAAAAACCGGTCTCGCGCGGTAC